>CATPBY010000198.1 GCA_955652845.1 uncultured Terriglobales bacterium
CTTCATGGAAGGGAGCAAAATCAGGGGAGTCATGCGGGGTTTCGGGAAAGGCGGACAAAACAATCTCCGGATCACTCAGAGCCAGCTTCAGAGTAAAACACCGGCATTAGCCGGATGCCAGCACGCCCTTGTATTAGTCACTGTGACTAGCCCGGCGGTTTAGGAGGTTAATTGTCCGATGGGGTCAAAAATCGCTGAAAACGTTATCAGGCTTGACAATCGCGGGCGAAAATGACAAACTCGCCGCGCATCATTCCTCCCCCACAGGGCTTAGCCCAGTTGCGGTGTCACGTACCAGTGACCTGCAGTTTAGTGAGATAAAAATCAAAATTCGGGGCACTTGCAACCGTGCCCGGCCGCATCGCAGCTGTGACGGGGCGGTGCGCTTGAGTTTGCAGGATAAGGCCCCATGGCCTCGCAGTGCACAACGAATTTTATCCAATCGAACGGGTCAGGGAGTAATCGTGCCGATCGGAACATCAGAACCTGGTTTTTTGCTTGTGGGCCCTACATTAAGTCCCATTGCCTGCAATTCTGAGGCTGTGCAAATCCTTACTTTTCCGAACACCCCGGAAAAGATCCGGCGCCTGAATACGTTTCTGACTGACAAAGTTCGTTCCAGTCTGGTGGACCGGCAAGCCGGGGAGTCGCTGGAATTCGTAAAAGAGTTCAAGTCCGGTAAACGAAGATATATTTGTCGCACATTCCGGCTCGATAACCACGAAAGCCAGAACGGCCTGGCGGTTGCCGTATTGCTGGAACGGCATTCCTCCGGCAGTTCGGCGCTTACTCAAATTGCCAAGCAGTTTGACCTGACCGAGCGAGAGCGCCAAACCGTGGAGTTGCTGCTGCAGGGCCTGACCAGTAAGGAAATCGCAGCCCGGATGAACATCAGTCCCAACACCGTGAAAGCCTTTCTTCGTCTGGTGATGGTGAAGATGGGGGTCTCGACCCGTTCTGGCATTGTGGGCAAAGTGGTGGGGCCGCAATTGTAGGATTCACGAACCTGACTGTGTAGCCTTGTGGAACTAATCCATTTGAGGAGTTTACGTTGATTGCGGTTCGCGTAATCATCCCGCATCGTGCAACGTGTCTCCGAACGCAATCGACGGCGCCATCCTCGCTTTCCGCAACTCTTGGATATGAAAGTTCAGGATGTGCTGCCGTTGCAGGCGAAAGACGAGGCGCGCGCCCCAGTGCTGGGAAGAGTGCAGAACATGAGTAAGGGAGGTATCTGCTTTCTGAGTCAACAGCCGGTTTCGGCATCCTCCCTGTTGTTGTGCGAGATAGGCGTTGGCGACGTACCCGTTGCGATTCCCAGCCTTTTGCAGGTGCGGTGGACCAGAAAACAGAACCTCGAAGCCGAAAGCTACTTGTCCGGGCTTAAGTTTTTGTTTTCTCTGCCGCAGTAAAAATTAGCATCCCTCCCCCGTATAAGCCGTTTGTATTAATCCCTTTTTGCTACTGTTTTGGGCTTAAGCCAGAATGGCAGTTGATCGGTATCGGACTAAACCCTATGGTGTAGTCCAGTCTGGAAGCCCCTTCCCCCAAGCAGGCAGCAAATCAACAAAGGATCCACTATGACGCATCTCTCCACTCTGAAGGTGAGCTTTGCGAAAAACCTGTTGACCTCGTCCGCGATTTTGATATGCGCAATAGGCCTGGCCAGTTGCGGGGGAAATAGCTTGCCCGGCGCACCCCCGCCGAGCGCCAAGACGCTAAAGTCTCTTTCAATCTCCCCAGCCGATCCCGTGTTGCCATTGGGCGGTCGCGCGCAGTTTTTCGTGACCGGATCTTTTAGCGATGGCAGCAAGCAAGACATGACTCACAGCGTGACCTGGAACAGCACGCAGCCTGCGGTCGCAGTGGTGGATTCGGCGGGCATGGCGGTCAGCAAACAATCGGGCGCAACCATGGTGACTGCGGCATCGGGCGCAGTCAGCAGCGCGACCAAGCTTACTGTTTCTCCAGCGAACCTGGTTTCGATTGCAGTATCCCCTCTCAATTCTGTCGTTCCGAAGGGCAATTCGGTCCAGTTTTCCGCGACCGGGCGATATAGCGACGGCAGCCTTCAGGATCTGACTCGCGCAGTGTATTGGACAGTTTCTCCATCAGGTTTTGCCGCGGTTGACGGCGCTGGCGTCGCCACCGCGCAAGCGGTTGGAACCGCGACAGTGACCGCCACCTCAGGGTCAATGAGCGGAGCGGGCGTGCTGGTTGTGTCCGCGGCATCGGTAGTGTCAATGGCGGTGGCGCCTGCCAAGTCATCAATTGAATTGGGTTCCAGGCAGCAACTCAGCGCCACAGGGACGTTCAGTGATGGAACCACGCAGGATCTGACCAGTTCGGCAACCTGGTCGTCCGATACTCCATCGGTAGCGGCCATCACCAGTCCGGGGCTTGCGGTAGCCCAAAACGTGGGCACTGCCATGATCTCAGCGACCTTCGGATCGCTGATCGCATCGGGAGCACTGGCAGTAGAGCCGGCAGCTGCCGGCGTCAACTATTTCTCTCACGCCAACACAAGTGGAGCTCCGGATGGCACGCTTACCATCGCTAATCCAGGACTTACCGGCACGACTCTTTGCGCCATGATTTACGTGTTCGATACGAAGCAGGAAATGAATGAATGCTGCGGATGTCCAATTTCGCCGGATGGTGAGCGAGTATTTTCCGTGAACACTGATCTGACGGCAAACACGCTTACGCACGCAACCCTTAACGTCGGCACAGTCACTATTGTTCCGGCAGACCAGAGCAGTAATCCAACTTGTAACGCAGGGTCAATTATGCCGGCAGGAACTATGGCGTCGTGGTTGACGCATATTCAGACAGATCTGCCGGGTGCGTTTGCCACCACCGAGGGAGAATCGCAGGATTTTCCGCTGACCAGCAGCGAGCTGGCAGTGCTGCAGGACGACTGCAGCTTCATCCAAAAGCTGGGCAGCGGCCGGGGTGTCTGCACGTGCGGTACTGGGGACGGAACGCCGCTCCAGTAGGACGTCCACGACGGTTTCTCGTGGCGCCCTGCAACTCCAGCCAGAGCTTTCATCCCGCTTTCTTTTCGTTTTGCGTTTCGGAAGGAGGGATTGCGCCCACGTTCCTCTTTGCCTTGTTGCCAGAAACTGCCGAGCGGTGGGCAGGCGTCCGGCTGAATCGTACAGCAAAAAATCGCGCCGTCGCTCTGATTGCGCGTTTCAAGCGGGAGTCTTTACCGGGCACGGCGCGGGTTATAGCATCCCGGTACTTCTCAATCCACTCTTGTTCCTGTTCCTTTTCCTTTTCAACCACGCCAGTGATCTCTCGTCCCAACAGATTAACCACTTCGGTTACGTAAAACAGCCGGGCTGACTTTATACGCGCCTTTCGCTGCGCGGGCAATGTCCACGAAGGAATTAGTTACTTCGGATGAAAGAGGGATGAGCGCCGCTGGAGGCGTTCATCCCGTAACCGGAGGACTACTTCTGCTTGGCGATAATCTTGTCTTTGATTTTATTGTAGGTGGCCGGTGGAATTATTTTCTTTCGCACCAGGTCTGTCTTCTTGGCGTAGGGACGGCCGTCAATGATTTTCTGGGAGTACACTTCACCGATGCCGGGAAGGGCATCGAGCTGCTCTTTGGTGGCCGAGTTGATGTCCAGCATGTCCGAATCGCTGGACGCGGCTGCAGCCTGCTTTGTCGGCTTTCCCTGGGCCGCGCCGTGCGCGATACTCACGCCGGCGAGGAGCACTAATGCCAGGATCGCAGGCACCAGACGAGAGATCAAGTATTTCCGATTCATGGTTCCTCCTCGAATAATAATCAGTCTCTTGCAGCTGCCTTATAGCCCGCGGCCTTGGCCTCTTCTTCAGTCATGAACTTGCCTTTCTTGGTCGCGCCGTACCAGCGGCCACTCTTGTGGTAAACCCCGGTTTCGGTGTTGACCCATACCTTGCCACTGGATTTAGCGGCAGCAATATCAGCACTCGAGGCAGTAGTGCCCTCAGCCGACATCTTTGAGGATGACTTGGCCTGACTCACGCCGCTTCCCATCGAATTCGAGCGAGGCGCCGCGGGTGATGCCGGACTGTTGGTGGATGAGCTCGATTTTGCGGCAGGCGTAGTTCCGGACGGTGAAGTTGCGGCATCCGAGCCCATACCGTTGCCCTGCGAATTGGCCCGCGGCGCGGCAGGCGAACCCGAAGCCGCTGGTGGGTTAGCAGATTCGCTGCTCATGGCGTCGCCGGAGGCGCTTTTGCTCTTGCGGCTCTTTTTGGCGGTTGTGGGTTCTGAGCCGCCGCCCGCAGCTTCGGAAGATCCGGCGCTATCTGCCATATCGGATTTTTTCTTACGGCTGGATTTCTTGGTGGCAGCAGATGAAGTGTCAGCGCCAGCCGAACTTGAAGTGTCTGCCATGTCGCTCGACTTCTTGCTCGATTTCTTGCCGGAAGTTGCGCTATCGTCCGCCGGTGCGGACTGATCATCGGCAGCAGCAGTTTTTTTCGATTTCTTCTTCTTTTTGCTCTTGGTTGTGGTTGACGCGGTCTGATCCTCGGTGGGATTGCTTTGGGCTTGCGCCATTGCAGGTACGACGGATAGCGCCAGCAACAGGCACAATGCCGTAGCCCAGATCATCATCTTCAATTGCAGTCGGGTCATATAGCTCCTTTTCGTAGCAGATCCAGTTGTGATTTATCAAAGCTTCTTAACTTAAGCGTAAATTCCACGCTGCCGGATGGTGTAAGCCACGCGGTCAATCGCCAGCATGTAAGCCGCGATGCGATTGTTTACCCCGTGAGTTTCGGCGAAGCGGACGACGTCTTCAAAGGCAGTAATCATAATATGCTCCAACTGCTCATTCACCACCGACTCTTTCCAGAAATATCCCTGGCGGTCCTGCACCCATTCGAAATACGAGGTGGTGACGCCGCCGGCGTTGCACAGGATGTCGGGAATCACGAATACTCTTTTGTCGGCGAGGATCTCATCGGCAGCGGAAGTCGTGGGCCCGTTCGCGCCCTCGGCGAGGATCCTGCACTTCACGCGATCTGCGTTACGACTGGTGATCTGATTTTCCGTGGCAGCCGGAATCAGGATTTCGCAATCGGAAATCAGCAATTCCGCGGGCTCCGCCACTTCGGCCCCGGGGAAGCCGTGGATGGTGCGGTTTCGCTGACGGTATTCGGTGAGAGCAATCAGATCGATTCCGTTCCGGTTGTAAATGCCGCCATCCACTTCCGCTATGCCAATCACTTTATATCCGGCCTCATGCATCAGAAGGGCGGCATTTGACCCCACATTCCCGAAACCTTGTACTACCACGCGAGTGCGGTCCCGACTGAGGCCGAGCTTCTTGATGGCCTCATCGCAGACAATCATGATGCCGCGGCCTGTGGCTTCGCGACGTCCACGCGACCCTCCGATATTTATGGGTTTACCGGTGACCACGGCGGTAACAGTCTGGCGCATATGCATGGAATAGGTGTCCATCATCCACGCCATGATCTGCTCATTGGTGTTCACGTCCGGAGCGGGGACGTCTTTTTCCGGACCGATGAATTCAACCAGTTCCGCGGTGTAGCGGCGGGTCATGCGCTCCAGTTCGCCCATCGACATCTTATGGGGATCGCAAATCACACCACCCTTGGCGCCACCGAACGGTATGTTGACCACCGCGCACTTCCAGGTCATCCAGCTGGCTAAGGCGCGCACCTCATCAAGGGTGACGTCTGGGGCATAACGGATGCCACCCTTGGAGGGACCGCGGGCGATAGAGTGCTGCACTCGAAAGCCAGTGAAAACCTCCAACTTGCCATTGTCCATCATCACTGGAATGTGCACGATGAGTTCGCGGCTGGGATAGCGAAGTACCTTCCAGATGCCTTCGTCCAGATTCAACTTCTGCGCCGCCAGATTAAAGCGCGCGGACTGCGACTCCCACGGATTGGCTTCCTTCTCCATGGTCATGGTCGTCGTACTCATAAGGTGAGCTCCGTGATGATGGCAATTGCTTTGTGGGCCGTCACCGGGGAGGGACGTTTTTCCCGGCGCGACGGCAAACGTTCAGAGTATATGAGGGGAAGGGCGACGAGGCAAGCTGCGTGAAAAGGGGAGTTGTGGCGTAATTTAGGATTTCTGCCGGGTTCGATAGCCTCATCATGAGCGCAGCCGTTTTTTTGCCTAGGTGTGCACGTGCGGACTCTGGCCCGGATTCTTGCGTACCCGGGGCGGCGCTTTCACAACTCTTACTTCAAATTGCACCGGCAACTGTTTGGGCGGATAGCAGGCAGCATTGTCACAGGCCTGGTACTTCAAGCTGCCGCGCAGAACGTATTTACCGGGCAACACGGACGCCAGGGGCCGCACCGAGACGGCGAGTTGAAAATCCCCAGTGTAGACGTTGAGCTTTTCGTCGGGAGAAAAGGGAAAGCTGCGGTCTTCCCCTTCGGGATACTTCACTCCGACCACGATGTCGGTCGGAGGTTCAAGCTTCAGCGTGGTGGGAATGAGAAATTCCGACTTGGGCGTATTGGAATTGATGTGAAAGCCAGACCCGACGCGAAAAGTGAGCTCGAGCGTGCTTGATTTGCCGCGCGTGACACTGGCAGGCGGCACCGGCGACATCACGACGGAAGGGGCTTTGCGCCCGGGTATTTCGTCCTGGGCGAAGCTTAGAAGCGCAGCCAGAAGCATGGCCGACACCGCAAACGGACTCCAGCGATTCATAAGCTCCTTGCGGTGCTCAAACCCGACGGTTGGTCTCGACCCGGCACCGTGGTTCACCGTTGCGCCTGCACCGCCTGGCCCTGGGCCAGCGACTTTTTGATGTCCTCTTCGATTTCCCCTCTGCCCTTCAAGCCGAAGACCTTATCGACAACAGTCCCATCGCGGCCAATATAGAAGGTTGCGGGCAGGAACTGCACTCCACCGTAGGCATCCCCCACCGCTTCTTTTCCTATGAGTACGGGATAGTTTACGCCGAGGTCCTTGGCGAATCTGGCGACGTCTGCCGGACTGGCATCGTCCATGGCAACGCCGACCACCTGCAACCCTTCGGGCCCGTATTGTTTTTGCAGCTGAACGA
>CATPBY010000199.1 GCA_955652845.1 uncultured Terriglobales bacterium
AGCAACCTCACCGTCGCCTCGGCCTATGGAAAAAGCCTGATGGCGCAAGGCCAAATCGGGGCCGCGATTTTCGTCCTCGAGCCTCACGCCAGTCTCGTAACCGCTCCGGTCGAGTTGCGCGAGGCCTATGCCAAAACGCTGCTGGCGGCGAACCGGCTCGCTGATGCGCAACCGGTGCTCTGGCAGCTGTTCGAGCAGAACCCCAGCCGCATTCAGGACATCACCCATCTCATAGGCCTGCTGATCGATGCCCAGCAGGATACCGAAGCTGTGGCCCTGGCCCGGAAGCTGGAACAATTCCAGCGTGGACGGGGAGAGCGCCGCGCCTTCATCACCCTCATGCAGGAACTGGTGGCTGCACATCGAGCGTCGCCGGAAGTGCTGGAGTTTTTGAGCGAACTGTTCAATGGTTCCAATCGCGAAGGCGATTATTGTCAGACTTTGCTGAAGCTCTTCGATCTGCACTGCGGCATGGGCAATTTTGCCAAGGCCGCGGAATGCCTGGATCGCGCAGCCGACGTGGATGCCTACGAACCGGGTCATCAGAAGCGCCTGGAAATGCTGCGTGGCAAGATTGACGACAATCGCTACAAAGTCATCGCGTCGCGCTTCACCAGCATGAAATCCCCCGCGGCGCCTGCCAAAAACGAAGAGCCCACGCTGGGCGCCGCCGCGCTTCAGGACCTTATGCTGCAGGCGGAAATACTGGTCCAGTATGGAATGCGCTCCAAAGCCATTGAGCGCCTGCAGCGCATTCAAGAGCTTTTTCCGCATGAAGAAGAACGCAACCAGGACTTGCAGCAGTTGTATATGTCAGCAGGAATGACCCCGCGCTATTCTGGATCGGCGCCAGTAGCGCCGCCCTCCACGGTGAGTCCGCCGCCAAAAGCTCCGATTCCCGCCGATTCCGGGCATGCTGCGGCGACCGATGAAGCCGACGTCAACAGTTTTACCCGCGTCGCCGAAATTACCCGCAAGCTGTATCGCCAGGGCAATGCTGAAGCCGTGATGTCGACCACGGTGAATGAAATTGGCGCGCAGTGGAAATTAAGCCGGTGCGTGGTCGCCATGCGCAAACCTGGTCTGCTGCCCAGCGCAATCAAGGAATACTGCGGCCAAGGTATGAAAAAAGGAGGCGCCGATGCGCTTGCCAGGTTGGTGTCCGCGGTGCAGGATCAGGCCGTCAGCCGTGGAACCCTGACCATCAGCGACGCTCCCGCAGCTCCGGAGTTGCAACCTGCTCACGAAGCCCTGGCGGAGTTGGGTGTCACATCGCTCCTGGCCATTCCGCTGGCAGACGGAGCGGACCAAGTAGGCATCCTCATACTGACCCAGAACACGCCGCGCGGCTGGCATACCAGCGATATCGTGGTGCTCCGAACCATCAGCGATCAGATTGTTATTGCTCTCAACAATGCCGGTCTGCGCCGTCTGGTAAAAAGTCTTTCCGTCACCGACGAGCAATCCGGGTTGCTGAAGCGCGCGTCCTACCTCGATCTGCTAAGTGCGGAAACCCGCCGCGCCGTCCAGCAGGGCACTCCTGTCACGGTGGTGTTGATGCAGTTCGGCAAAAGCTCGGTCATGATGAAGGAATACGGCGAGGCCGCCGTCGAAGCCATCATGCGCCAGATTGGACATCTATTCGCCGCCAACATCCGCCAGAACGATCTCGCTTTCCGCTACGAATCGACTACGATTGCCCTGGTGCTGGGCGAGACCGCAGAAAAAGAAGCGCTGCTCGCCGTAGAGAAATTGCGCAAGCTGCTATCCGAGGTGCGCCCCGCCGATCGCCAGGAACCGCTACCTTTCAGCGCCGGAATCGCCGAGGCGGTCGTCCGCCAGCAGTATGATCCAGTCGACATCGTCACCGAAATCATCAACCGCGCCGAGCTAGCCCTAGACATGGCCATCGCCCAGGGCATGGGCCGGGTCGTAAGCCTGGCCGCCGCGATGTCCACGGCAGCGGTAGCGTAGGCCGCTGTCAGTCAGTAGGGCTCCAACATCGTTATCCATCAACAGCAGCCGTTCTTCAGGCGGAGAGAAGGATCTCGCGCCGATCCCCACGTTCCTGTATTTGTGTAGCCGGGTTTCCAGTATGTGCGGTCACTTCACGCGAGATTCCTCGCCCGGCTGAACTGCGCCGGACTTCGGGACGACTCACGGGAAAAACGCTGAATATTAAAATTTAGCCACTACTCAGAGATCCCCCTCTCTGGCGAATATCCCACTCCCACTGTTAAACTAACCAGTTTGGCTCGTCCTTTCGGAACATTCTGATCCCGGCAAGCCATCATCAGGAAACCCATGCTGAAACCAGGCGATATCGCCATCGTCAGCGGGGCGCGCACGCCCTTCGGCCGCTATTGCGGCAAGCTGAGAGATTTCACCGCCCAGGAATTGGGGGCGGTTGCGGGCAAGGCGGCTATCGAACGCGCCGGGCTTGATCCCAGGGAATTCGACCACGCGGTTTTCGGCAACGCGCAACAGACGTCGGGAGATGCGCTCTATGGCGCCCGCCACGTCGGACTGCGAGCCGGTTTGCCGATCGAGACGCCCGCGCTCACCGTCAATCGCCTGTGCGGCTCGGGCATGCAGGCTATCGTCAATGCGGCGCAGATGGTCCAGCTTGGCGAAGCCAACCTGGTGCTCGCCGGGGGCATGGAGGCCATGTCGCAGGCTCCCTTCGTGATCCGCGGGCGCGACGGCTTCACGCTGGCCCCTGGCGGCAAGCTGGAAGATTCACTCATGGTTGCGCTGCTCGACAGCTATTGCGGTTCGTACATGGCCAATACGGCCGAGTTGTACGGCGAGCAGCAGGGCATTACTCGCCAGATGCAGGATGAATTCGCTCTGCGCTCACAGCAGCTCGCCGACGCGGCCTATAAAGAAGGACGCCTGCAGGAAGAGCTGACGCCGGTGACCCTCAAAAATTCCAAGGGCGAGCCCAGCGGAGAGATGTTCAGCGAGGACGACCATCGCCGTCCCCAGACCACCATGGAAGGCCTGGCCAAGTTGAAGCCGGCGTTTGGTAAAACTGGCACCGTCACGGCGGGCAACGCCAGCGGCATTGTGGACGGCGGTGCCGCCGTGGTCGTGATGTCACTGGAGAGCGCGCAGAAACGAAATCTCAAGCCGCTGGGCCGCATTGTGAGCTGGGGCATCGCCGGAGTGGATCCAAAAATCATGGGCCGCGGTCCGGTCCCGGCAACAAAAATCGCTTTGCAGAAAGCTGGATTGACTCTCGATTACATCGACCTGATCGAAGTAAATGAAGCTTTTGCCGCGCAGTACCTGGCGGTCGAGAAAGAACTGGGCCTGGATCGAGAAAAAGTTAACGTGAATGGCGGCGCGATCGCCCTGGGCCATCCGCTGGGGGCGACGGGCGCAAGATTGGTAATCACGTTGCTGTACGAATTGCGACGCAGAAAAAAGAAGTACGGCTTGGGCTCGGCATGCATCGGCGGCGGCCAGGGGATTGCGATGGTGGTGGAAAGCCTGAATTAAAAGATCAATAACCACAGAGGCCACGAAGGTACACAAAAGACTTCGCCAGGCCGGATTCGATGATTCCTTCGTGATACGTGTCCTTTGTGGTTAAAAAAGGAATTGGTATGGAAATTAAAAAAGTTGGAGTTCTGGGTTGCGGCCTGATGGGCTCAGGCATAGCCCAGGTTGCTGCCACCGCTGGGTTCGAGGTGGCGGTGCTCGAAGTCGACCAGAAATTTCTTGACAAGGGCTTTGCGGGCATTGAAAAGTCGCTGGCGAAGTTTGCCGAAAGAGGCACGCTGAAAGAAACTCCGCAGGCCGTCCGCGCTCGTCTCCAGGGAACCACGAAAATAGAGGACCTGGCGCAGTGCGACATTATCATTGAAGCCGTCATCGAAAACGTCGGGGAGAAGAAGAAAATATACGCGTCGCTCGATGGCGTGGTGAAAAAAGACGCCATCTTTGCCTCGAATACCTCGTCAATCTCTATTACCGAGCTTTTAACTTCCACCAAACGTCCTGAGCGCTTCGTCGGCATGCACTTCTTCAATCCGGTGCCGCTGATGAAACTTGTGGAAGTGGTGCGCACCATCGCCACCGCCGACGACGTCTACGAAGCCGCCTACGAGTTTGGGAAAAAACTGGGGAAAGTCCCGGTCCGCACCAGCGACAAAACCGGGTTCATCGTCAATCGCCTGCTGGTGCCGTATCTGCTCGATGCGATCCGCGCCTACGAAGAGGGGGTCGGCTCTATCGAAGACATCGACAATGCCATGAAGCTAGGCTGCGGCTATCCCATGGGCCCGTTCACGCTGCTCGATTTCGTTGGCCTCGACACTACCTATTACATTACGCATGTGATGTACGACGAATTCAAAGAGCGCCGCTTCGCATCGCCGCCACTGCTGAAGCGCCTGGTAATGGCAGGATGGTACGGGCGCAAGACCGGGAGGGGATTTTACGATTACAGCGACCCGAATAACCCGAAGGCGAATAAATTGTAATCGAAATCTTGTCATCGTGAGCGCAGCAAGACGAGGAGCAAAGCGAACCGCTTCCGCTTCGCGGAAACAATTACTCCGCGCAGGATGACAAGTGTGGCTTAAATTTATGACCTACGAAAATATCCTCCTCGAAAAGAAAAACTCCATCGCTTACGTCACCGTCAACCGCCCCAAAGTGCTTAACGCGCTCAACATGGCGACCATGGAAGAGCTGCGCGCTTCGTTTCATGACATCAAAGGTGATGAGAACTTGCGCGTCGTCATCCTGACCGGAGCGGGCGAGAAGGCGTTCATCGCCGGCGCTGACATCGGTGAACTGGCCACGCACAACGCGGTGGCGGGCAAGGAGTATACCCACCGCGGCCAGAACGTCCTCAACCTGATCGAGAACCTGGGCAAGCCGGTGATCGCCTGTATCAACGGCTTTGCGCTGGGCGGCGGATGCGAAATCGCCATGGCCTGCACGATGCGCCTCGCAAGCGAAAATGCAAAGCTTGGCCAGCCGGAAGTGAAGCTGGGAATCATTCCGGGCTACGGCGGTACCCAGCGGCTGCCGCGCCTCGTAGGTAAGGGCCACGCCATGCAACTTGTGCTCACCGGAGAAATGATCAGCGCGCAGGAAGCGCATCGCATCGGCCTGGTGAACGAAGTCACAGCGCCCTCCGGTCTCATCCCGCGCGCCGAAGCGATTGCGCAAAAAATTATCGCCAATGCGCCTCTGGCGGTTCAATACACCATGGAAGCCGTCAACAAAGGTATGGAGATGACGCTGGCGGAAGGCCTGTATCTCGAAGCGGTGCTATTCGGCGTCTCCTGCGCAACCGAAGACAAGAAAGAAGGAACAACCGCGTTTTTGGAGAAGCGAAAGGCAGAGTTCAAAGGGAAATAAAGCCACGATTCAAGATTTAATTGGAGAAATAGAGTCACGGAAAAAAGCGCGAGATCACTTGTGGCATCAGGCAACCGACCCAAAGCGTCGATCAAGGCAGTCGAAGGCAAACTAAATGCCGATGGGAAACGCTTTGGAATCGTGGCCTCACGGTTTAATGACTTCATCACGGAACGATTACTGAGGAGCGCCTACGACGGCCTGCTGCGTTCGGGAGCAAAAGAGGAAGACATTCGCGTCCTCCGCGTTCCCGGCGCATTCGAAATTCCCTCCGCTGCGCGCACCCTGGCTGAAACCAGAAGATACGACGCCATCATCTGCCTCGGCTGCCTGCTGCGGGGCGACACGGCTCATTATGACGTCATCGTTAACGAAGTTACCCGCGGCATCGGACAATCCGCCCAGGAAACCGGCATCCCGCACGCTTTCGGCGTGCTTACCTGCGACACGCTGGAACAGGCCATTGATCGAGCCGGTCTGAAGATGGGCAACAAAGGATTGGAAGCGGGGCTGGCTGCGGTTGAGATGGCAAATCTAACCGCGAGCGTCAGACGCCGGACCTCAGGCGTTAGCAAGAATAAAAAACAAAAGCGGAGCACGCCTTCCACCAAGCGCAAGGCCTGATCAACCTCGATACATTCATTCACTCACTTCTTGTTAGACTGAGAGCTGAGAGTTGACCGCTCCATGGGTACCCGCCGCAAATCCCGCGAACTCGCTTTGCAGATGCTCTTTCAAGCCGACATGGGCCGGCAGGAAGCGGACGACGTACGCCGCACTTTCTGGAATGAGCGAAATGCAATCGACGCCGACGTGCGCGGCTTCGCCAATGATCTGTTCCGCGTGGCCAGAGACCGCACTGCGGAAATCGACGGATTGATCGAGCGCCACGCCGAGCACTGGCGTATGGATCGCATGGCGGCGGTCGATCGCAACGTTCTTAGAGCGGCAGTGGCCGAGTTGCTCGGCTTTCCCACCACTCCGCGAGCCGTCATCATTAACGAAGCCCTTGAGATCGCGCGTAAATTCTCCAGCCCAGAATCAGTGCAATTCATCAACGGAGTGCTCGACAGCGTGGGTCGCGAACTGGAGAAAGCGAAGGCTGGCAGTCGTTAGTCGTTGGTCGTTGGTCGAGCAAATACGGTCGAGCAAAAACGGTTGAGCTAAAATGGCCGCCGCTCGCTACTACGGTCTCACTGCAATCAAATCCGGAAAACAAGTGAATGTCACCCCACTGCACAGAGGCGGCGGTGATGTGCCGCCTTGCGGGAAGGAAAGCTGCAAGATGTCGCTTGAATTCACCGTGTTTAACAGATGCACTCTGCCGTCATTGGCTGCCACGTAGAGCAAAGTTCCATCGGGAGTAAGCGAGGCTTGAATCGGTGTTGCTCCGCCGTTCAGCGCAATGGCCGGAGGCTCCGACTTTCCTGCAATATCCACAACGATCACGCTGGGCACGGAATCAGATATCACATATGCCCGCGACCCATCGGACGAGACGATTAATTGCGTAGCGTTAATGTTGCCGAGCAGCAGACCCTTTGCATCAAGGACACTAGTCTCGGTCGGCGGACAACCGACAGGCGCGGTGGTGACGTCGATAAATTCGATGAAGGGCGGATCGACAACCAATACCTGGGTAGGGTCAGGCAGAGCTTTCAGGAAGACTGGGATCGCCGAAGTAGCGACAGCAGGATCAGGCAAGGCAGGGGCGTTATTACAAGTCGTGCGCACCGTCACTGCGGCGGGCGTAGTGTCTCCACCAGCCAGGTAAGCAAAAGCGCCCGTGGGATGGAAGGAGACATCTTTCGCTGGCGTGCTCAGCGAAATCATCTGCAGCGCGTCCGTTCTTGAATAAAAGTACAAGTTGCTGCCCGCCACAATGTAGGCCTTCAGGCTATCGGGCGAGAAATCTGCCGCGGTCGCCCCGGCGATATTGAGTGCCACACTGCTGTTGTTGGAGCTATTGAAGACATATACCTGATTCGGAGTCGCGATTGTGTCCGAGACAATCACGGTGTTGCCATCGGGAGAAACAGTCAGCACTTTTCCAACCACCGAAGGGAACTGGCTCACCCTCGCCGGACTGGCGCTGGTGTCCAACACCATCAATCCCTTCGTGCCCAGCTCTCCGTGGTCGGTGCCGAGGTACGCTTTCCTGCCTTGCCGGTCGAAGACCAGAGAATTCGGTGTAGCCGGAAGACCGATTGCGCTCCCGACCGTCGTTCCAGGAGAGGTGCTGCTGGCGGCGGTAGTGATAGGAACGGTCGCGCTGATACAGCCTTCGAGCACGCCGCAACCCGTGCTTGCCACATATGCGATGCTGCTTTGCGTTGTGGCGGTCGGAGTCACGATAAGATCTACAACGTTTTCGGGATATATGGGTTGCGATGGAAGAATTCCGATATTACAGGTTGGCGGAGTGCAGGATGCAATGATGCTTGCGCCCCCTGCCTGTGAGGTGGTGACGACCCCGCTGGCCGAGACGCTGGCAATCGCAGGGTCAGAAGAACTCCAGGTCAGGGAACTACCAGAAATAATGGCGCCCATGGTGTCCACCACGGTGGCCGCGATGGCTCTTGACCCACCCTTCGCAACAATTACAGGATTGATGCTGCTGCCATTGACCGACAACGTGATTGATTCCACGGGGCAGGTTTCGAAAATGACAGGCACACTGTTCACGCTGTCGACGCTGGCAAAAATTGAACTTACGCCTGGAATCTGTGCGGTCGCCTCAGTTTGACCGGTCACTAATCCCGTGATCGGATTGCTGGCCGTGGCGGTCTTGAGCGTGACCACGCTGTTATTGAGGCTTTGCCAGGTAAAAGGACCCACGGTGGCGGTGATGTCAGTGGCGCCGCTGAACGCGCTCGCCTGATAGGCGGAGGTTAAGCTTTGTGAGACACACGAAGGCGGCGGACTGGACAGCGAACTGACCACGACGCTGTCAATGCGCTGGTGCACGTACACTGTGGTTGGCGGGCTGCTCACTCCCAAGGAAGTGGAGGTAACTTGAGCCGTGCCCACCGGCCCCGGCGTACAAATCTGCGGGGAGGTCAGCGAGTTCCAGGTACCGGCGCAGGCCAGGCCATTGGTTGCAATCGTCAGAACTGAAGGATTGCTCGACTGATAAGAAACCGGCTCGTTGATCACGGCGCCAGTGCTGGTTTGAGGAGATCCGGTGAAGGTCAGGGTCGAGCCGATCTGCACTGAAGCGGTAACCGCAGGAGAGAGTTTAATGCTGGCTGGCACCGGGAACCCGGTGCTGCGAGTGGCGCTGCTTCCGCAACCGGCCAGGGCCACCATAATAATAATAAGAAGAAAGAAAGGAACCGCAAACAGCGCGGAGCCCAACCTACCCATGTACCCTCCCCGCTTCGTGATGAAACACGGAGCGAGCCTTCGTTGTCCTGGAAAATTTCCAGTGTAGAGGCTGCGAATCTTTTCAGCAAGTTGAGCCGTTTTGCGGGCGTCCGAGCCCGCAGGCGAAATCCCGAGCCCAGCGAGGGCTCTCCTGCTTCGCTCACATCCGAGTCCGCCGGTGAAATCCCGATCTCTTGCTGAGCTCGCTGCCGAATCCCGGGCCGCTGCACGGTCTCGGCACGCACCATGCTTTCCGTAATATCATGCTTTCCGTAAGATGCGGCAATGTCTGGTTGACGATGCGCGATCACGTTGCTATAGTTGTAAGGTTCCGCGAGTTAAGTCTGGCTTGCCTGTAAGCGGTGGTTTTTTCCTCCGTGCGCGCGTGCGTGTGGAAGACCCCGAGAAAAAGCAGCTGAGCTTTTGAGATTCCACGTCTCCGACTGAAGCAATTTTCGGGGACGCCCTCGCT
>CATPBY010000200.1 GCA_955652845.1 uncultured Terriglobales bacterium
AACCAGGCAAATCTGGCAAAGTAGTTTTCGGTAGAACCTCTTCAAATCAGGCATGGGAGTCATTCTAATAAAAATAATGCTCGCACCCCGTGGAAGCGCAAACCTTTCAGCCCTGTGAAAACGATCTGAAACAAGGCGGATTCAGCCGCAGTGCTCTGCCACCCAATCACCTGCCTCCCGTGTCCCAAGCACCCCACCAATATCCTGCGTCGTCTTTTTCTGACGGACTGCCTCCAGCACCGACGCTTCAATCTTTCCGGCCTCCATTACCATTCCCAGGTGCGCCAGCATCATCGCGGCCGTCAGGATCGCGCCCACAGGATTGGCAACATTCTTTCCCGCGATCGGCGGGGCGGAACCGTGTACCGGCTCAAACATTGACGTTTTGCCGGGGTGAATGTTGCCGCTGGCCGCCATTCCCAATCCACCCTGCAGTCCTGCGGCCAGGTCAGTGATGATGTCGCCGAACATATTATTGGTGACGATCACATCGAACTGACGAGGGTCGCGCACCATCTGCATGCAGAGAGCGTCGACGTACATATGCTCGGCAGTGATCTGCGGATACTCCCGCGCTACCTCCTTGAACACTCGCTGCCACAGGCCTCCGGAGTAGGTCATGGCGTTGGACTTGTCGCACAGCAACACGCGTTTGCGCGGAGACCCATCTTGTTTGTGATGGCGTTCGCAGTAGTCGAAGGCGTATCGCACCGCCCGTTCCACACCTTTACGAGTGTTGATGTCCTCCTGAATCGCGACTTCGTCTACTGTTCCCTGCTTAAAAATGCCACCCGCATCGACATAAACGCCTTCCGTATTTTCCCGGATTACCACAAAATCGATGTCTTTCGGTTCAATTCCCTTCAGCGGACACAGACTCGCATCCAGCAGGCGCACCGGCCGCACATTCGCATACAGATCCATCTTGAAACGCATGCCGAGGAGGATTTCCTTCGCATGGATATTCGACGGCACCCGAGGATCACCGAAAGCACCGACCAGGATGGCATCGAATTCGCGGCCCAGCATGGCGAATCCATCCGGAGGCACAGTCACTGCATCGGCCAGGAAGCGCTCAGCGCTCCAATCGAAAGTAGCTATTTCAACAGCCGCGCCCGATGCGGTAATGACTTTTACGGCCTCGGGGATGACTTCACGTCCAATCCCGTCACCAGGGATGATGGCAATGCGTTTTTTCTGGCTCACGGGTGGAAAGGTACCACATGAGCGCGGGTTAGGGTTCCGCCGGGCGCTTGCAATCCATGGGCTGCCGGGTCAGACGGTGCTGCCGGAAAAAGGTAGATGGGCTATTTCTTACGCTGCATCTCGAAGCGAAAGGCTGTTGCCTTCCCGTCTTGCAGCCAGGTCCATTCTTCCCGGTAGTGATCGGGATCCGGGAAGAAATAGACAGCCCGGCTCATGTGTCCTTTTTGGGCGTCGGGAAGGTTGGTAGCATCAACAAACTCGAATGACACGGTCTTGAAGTCAGGGGAAGCAGTCGCGCGCATGCGGGGTTGGCTGCCAGAGGGACAAAAATGGGTCATCAGTAAATGATCTCCATCGACGTAAAACAAGCTGAGCATGTCTTCTGATCCCATCTTGTTTTCGCTCATCACCGCAGTGCCCCCGGCAACCAGGCGATAAGTGTCAACTACTGCTTCGTCCTGGGCATTTTTGCCTTCCCAGGTGCCTGCCATCGATTTGAACTTCTCAAGAAGCTGCTGGCCGTCGGACTGGGCGGAGGCAGATGCGCCGACCAAAACAACCACCAGCAGCAGCCAAGGCACGATGAGAGGCGTTTTGGTCATGAATTCTGCCTTCAACAGCAAGAACTTCGCCGTGGATAGTAGCATTATTGAAAGCCTGGTCTCGTTCCATCTTCATCTTTTTCATTCCAGTAGCCACGGAGCAGGTATAACTCGACAAAGATCAGGGCCTACCTTAAAAGGAATTCGACGCCGACAGAACCGAGCCCATCCAGATCGTCGACCAAAACTAACTCTCGCACTACCTTGTATAATCAAGAGTTGAAGATGACATCCAGCACCATGCAAGACAAGCCAGCGTTGGGTCAAGAAGGCGAGTCTCACCTCTTGCCCTCGCCTGATTCAGGAGACATCGGCAGCGAATTTCACGCGCTGATCTTCGACAGCGGGGTTTACCAGCTCCGCCACCGCGCCAAAATAACGCTTACTGGCAGCGACCGTGTGCGCTGGCTGAACGGCATGGTCACAAACAATGTCCGTGACCTCGCAATGGGCCATGGGGTCTACGCTTTCCTGCTCAATCCCCAGGGGCACATTCTGGGCGATCTCTACGCTTACAATCGTGGCGAGTCGCTGCTCGTCGATACCGATAAGGCGCAGCTTGAGAAAATTCTCGCTGTCTTCGACAAATACATCATCATGGACGATGTAGAGGTGGCAAATGTCAATCTGGCCACAATTGGCATTGCCGGACCGGATTCTGCTGCCGTATTGCGCGCCGCGGGTATCGACTTCCCCGAACTACGCCCGCTGCAATTTATCGATTTGGAGTGGCGGCAGATGAACCTCACTCTAGTTCACGGTGACAATGCGAGCCTGGAATCTTTCGAACTGTGGCTTGCCGCCGAAACTGTGCCGTCTTTGGTGGAAGCGCTGACAAAATCAGGGGCCACACACGTCGGCGAGACCGCTCTCGAGTTGCTGCGCATCGCCTCCGGGCTTCCCCGTTATGGGCAGGATATCCGTGAGCGCGACCTGCCCCAGGAAACCGAGCAACCGCGAGGGCTGAACTTCAGCAAAGGTTGCTACATCGGGCAGGAGATTGTGGAACGTATTCGCTCCCGCGGTAATGTCCGGCGCAAGTTTACCGGATTTTTGATTGAAGGCGAGTTGCCCTCACCGGGCTCCAAGCTCCAGATTGAAGCCAAGGAAGTTGGGGAACTTACCAGCGTTGCGTCTCTGCCATTAGCGACCAAAGTTCCAGTGGCGCTGGGCTACATCCGCCGCGAGGTCGCGATGCCGGGGCAACACGTGGATGCAATGAACGCGCAAGCCAGGGTAACAAATCTCCCGTTTGAAAAAGTCTTTAAGCCGTGAAGGAAGAAATATGCCTGAGAAGAAGCAGGAAAGCTTTACCGTAACCGACCGCCGGCTGTTCACCACCGACGGAGAATTACGAGAAGAAGTCACA
>CATPBY010000201.1 GCA_955652845.1 uncultured Terriglobales bacterium
GGCCGGGAAATTTCAGATTCGCCAGAAGCTAAAGTCTGTAATCCCCGTCCTGGCTCCTTATATCACCATTTCACCCAGAAGGCTGTTGGGAAAACTTCCGGTGGTAACTACTGAGACATAACCTCCCATCACCGGAGACACGCCGTCCCGCTGCACAAAATTCAGTACCTTATTCTGCGATGTGCGACCAATCCATTGTCCCCGCGCATCATTTTTCCCCTCAACCATTACTTCAAGCCTCTGACCTACATGGCGCTGATAGCGGCGCCGCTGAATTTCGCGCTGCTTCTCCTGCACGACGCTTAGACGTCGCGCCTTCTCCGCCTCCGGAACAGCGTCATCCAGTTTCAGCGATGGAGTATTCGGGCGCGGCGAATACTTGAAGCCAAAGACGCCATCGTACTCAACCTCGTCGAGCAGGGAGAGCGTTTGCTCGAAGTCAGCCTCGGTCTCCCCCGGAAATCCGACGATGATGTCGCTGGTAATGCTGATCTCCCGTTTGGCCGCCTTCATCCATGCAATCCGCTCCAGGTATTGGTCGCGGGTATACAGTCGTTGCATAGCGTCCAGCACGCGCGTCGAGCCGCTCTGCACCGGCAGATGGACGTGATCGCACAGAGTTGGATGCGAATCGATGACCTCAACGATGTCCCGCCCAAAGTCCCGGGGATGCGAGGTGGTAAAACGCACTCGCCTGATGCCGGCAATTTCACTGACCGCGCTAAGCAACTCAGCGAAGGTCTTTTTTTCCGCTGGATCGTGGTAGGAATTCACGTTCTGCCCCAGCAACTGGATTTCGGTATAGCCCAGAGCAGCCATCTGGCGAGCTTCGCCGAGCACCGACTCCGAGGTCCGGCTGCGTTCCTTGCCGCGGGTAAACGGCACCACGCAATAGGCGCAGAACTTATCGCAGCCCTCGATGATAGTGATGTATCCCCGGTGAGGATTGGAACGGGCGGTGAATTCAGTTTCGAAGCATTCGTCGGTCTCGCGATCGTCGATTCCGGTGACTCGCTGCTTCCCTGCCTCGACCTGCACCAGCATTTGCGGCAGATTTCGATACGATGCTGATCCACACACCAACGAAACGAACGGAGCGCGCTCGAAAATCTTTTCGCCCTCTTGCTGCGCTACGCAGCCGAGAACGCCAAAGCGTTTTCCCTGAGCCTGGAGCTTTTTATAGTCGGCGAGGCGATGGAAAACCTTCTGCTCGGCTTTGTCGCGGATGGAACAGGTGTTGTAGAGAATCAGACCCGCCTCTTCCACGGTCTGAACCTGGCGGTAACCCTCGGAGATGAGCGTCCCAATGACCTTCTCCGAATCATGGACGTTCATCTGGCAGCCGAAAGTCTCCAGGTAGAAGGTCTTCTGCGATTCAGCAGCCATCGAACAAGTATAACGCAGGCAGCTTGGGGCACTGATAGGGAGACCCACCCTTTGCGACGTCTTTTGCGAAAGGGTGGGCGGTTTTTCAGCAAGCGCGAGGGCACCCGAGCCACATAAAACTGCTAAGCTCGAATGACCCGCCGGCTACACTGCCGGTTTCTGCTTGCGGGTGTCGGCCGTTTCTCCGTTCTCGAGAAACGTCTGCATCCATCCCAGCACTCGCGTCCAACCAAGGCTGTGGCCCTTGGCCGCGTCAGGATATCCAGCGAATCCCGAGTGATGAATCTTCACCAGCGTCCCGGTGCCAACTTTTTGTGGCCCACGGTGCTGCAGTCCGTGAACCTGGCGGGGTTCCAGCTCCCAACGCACAATCGTCTTCAGCATTCCGGCGTAGCTTGGAATCCAGGTCTGCACCAGCAGCCGCGGGGGATCAATTTCCATATATTCTCCCTCGACGCGAAACGAGGTGCCATCCGCTCCCACCCCGATGCTCGACCATTTGCCGCCGGGACGAAGATCGGCTTGGCATTCCGTAATGCGATACATGCCTTCCTGCCCCCACCACTTGGGCATCTGGTTGGGATCGGTGATGGCCTGGAAGACGCGCTCCGGAGGAGCGGCAATAAAAACTTCCGCGGTGACCACGTCTTGATCGGGTGTGATTGCACTGATTGCCATAAGTTTTCTCCTGTTATTTCTCGACAAAGTTTTTGAGCATTTGAACTACGCCGCTCCAGCCGCCACTGTAATCCTTACGAGCGACCGTTTCCTGCGCCAGACCGCTGTGCGTCACCTTCACCCTGGTGCCGCTGCCAAGGGGCGTCAACTCCCAACGCACCACGGTGCGCCGCAGCTTGTCCTGGTGCCAGTTTGCGATCCAGGTATAGGCGAGAACCCTGGGAGGATCGAATTCGAGAATTTCGCCAATGGCTTCGAACTCGTTCACTCCATTCACTGTTATGGAGCCACCGGGCTTTTTCTTGAAATGCCAGCGGCCCCCGCGGCGAGCGTCCATCTCAAAAAACTCGAGCGGGCATTCCGGACTTGTCCACCAGCGTGCCAGTTGATCGGACCGGGTGAGCGCCTCGAATACCCGCTCAGGCGGGGCCGCGATTTCGATTTCACTGACGACTGCATCCTGATCGGGAGCGACGACTGTGTTTGCCATGGACGTTGTTTTGCCTTTCTCGGTAGATCTCCGACAGTTGTAACCAGCGGCGCTGTGACCAACGGCGCCCAGTCATTTCTGGCGCTGCAGGTCAAAATGCTCATGCTGCGATTTGCCATCCTTGGCTAGAAAATCCCAGTCCTCGGTGTGATGGTCAGAATCGACGATCGTGACCACCAGGCTTTGCATGTGCCCAGGCTGCTCGCTGAGCAGGTTGCTGGCGTCCAGGAAATTAAAGGTAAAAGTCTTTCCGTCGGGCGATGTTGTGGCTACCATGCGCGGCTGGTTGCCGGCGGCGCAATAATGGGTCATCAGTAGACGGCCGGGACCATCCAGGTTGAACATGCTGACCATGTCGTCGCCATGGCCGACGATCTCGCTCATCAGCGCGGATCCGCCCGAAGTCTGACGAAATGTAACGCGCAGCGGCTCACCCCGGGAATTCTTCCCTTCCCACGAGCCGGCCAGCGTTTTTAGCTGGTCAAAGGATTTCTGGGCGTCGGAGGCAGCGAATGCCGCGAGCGCAGTCTGCATTAC
>CATPBY010000202.1 GCA_955652845.1 uncultured Terriglobales bacterium
GCCACCGGCAGCGGTGAAGAAAATATCAAAGTTGCGGGCGCGCATACTATCGTCGAAAACATGCGGCGCGGAATGTCGCCCCACGATGCCGGCATGGATGCGCTCAAACGCATTGCTCGCAATTACAACCATGACATGAATAAGCTTCGCTTCGTAGATATGACCTACTACGTGCTGCGCCAGGACGGAGCTTACGCTGGCGTCTCGCTGTGGGAAGGCTATTCGTTGGGCAATCCGCACAAGATTGCCGTGCACGACGGCACGCTTCGCGCCGAGATAACTTCGTCATTGTTTAGGGGATACTCGCAGGAGTTTCCACCCTTCCCGCCTATCCCGGAAGATTTGAAGAAGGATTCGGAATACCTCAAGTAACTGCCAGCGATAGGATTCAACCGCGGCACGAGTCGCCGCTGTCCGTAAAGCATGATCGAGGGTTGCCAAGGGGTTCCCTTAGAACTTCACTCTCACATCCGGGCCCTTTTCCAAATGAATGCTGTCGATGAAGCGTACCTTGCCGGTGCGCAGGGTCATGATGACGGAGGAAGTTCGGGTGCCTTCGCCAAAAAAGCGCACGCCCTTCATCAGAGCGCCCTCGGTCACGCCTGTGGCGGCGAAGATGAGCTGCTTGCCGGGAGCAAGATCTTCGGCTTCGTAGATCTTGTTCTTGTCCTTGATGCCCATGCGCACAATACGTTCTTCCAGTTCGGGCTTGTTGATCACCAGGCGTCCCAGCATGTATCCGTTGACGCAACGGATGGCAGCCGCGGTGATGACCCCCTCCGGGGCGCCCCCTGAGCCCATGACCGCATGCACGCCGGTACCTTCCACCGCAGCTGCAATACCAGCCGACAGATCGCCATCTCCAATCAGCCGGATTCGAGCGCCCGCGGCACGGATATCAGCAATGAGTTTCTCGTGACGGGGCCGGTCGAGCACAATGATCACCAGGTCTTCGACATCGCGATGCAGCCTGCGAGCAATATTTTTAAGATTCTGAGCCACCGGCGCGTCAAGATCGACCGCATTCTTGCAGGATGGACCGACCACGATCTTTTCCATGTAGCAATCCGGCGCATGCAGCAAGCCGCCGCGCTCCGACGCCGCGAGCACCGTGATGGAGCCCGGCGCGCCGGTGGCACAGAGATTGGTGCCCTCCAGGGGATCGACTGCAATATCCACCTCGGGAACTTCGGTTCCGTCGGGAAATTCGGCGCCAACTTTTTCTCCAATGTAGAGCATGGGGGCTTCGTCGCGTTCGCCCTCGCCAATCACGATGACGCCGCGCATCGGGATCGAGTCCATGGTCTGGCGCATCGATTCAGTCGCGACCTGGTCTGACAGCTTGCGCTCTCCCCGGCCCATGGTGTGCGCCGAAGCAATGGCGGCGGTCTCCACCACCCGCAGGAATCTCGATGCCAGATCGCTTTCGATGTTTTCGCCAAAAGTTCTGGCTTTAATTTCAGGCTTGGTGTGCGTTGCCATCGATTTCTCCCGGGATGAAAGTGGACATGAAGCGCGGTCAAAGACTATACCGCCAAGTGATGGGGAAGGGAAGGTTCGGGCCAGGTACCAAGTGTGCGACTCAGTCCGGGTGGCCCATTTCCCGCGTTTTTTCCGAGAAGTGGGAGCTCACTAAACCCGTAAAAACACTTCCCCGCCGGCTCCACATTTTCATACCCCCGCAAACGTGGGGTGCCTCAAGATCTTGGGCGCTATAGGTTGAGTTGTCTCTCACTTTTTACAACTTTTAATCTTTCCTCACAGAGCCAAAGCGTAGAATGTCCCTCTGCACTCCTGCCACTTCTATTCGGGCCAATGGCACATTAGAAAAGGAGAAATGACATGACAAAATCTACAAATCCTGTTCCCAAAGGATTTCACACGGTGACTCCGTCTTTAATAGTCCGCAACGCGGCACAAGCGATTGAGTTTTACAAGAAAGCACTGGGCGCCGAAGAGCTGATGCGCATGGCGACTCCCGACGGCAAGATCGGCCATGCAGAGCTGAAAATCGGCGACTCCATCGTTTTCATCACCGACGAAAGCCCGCAGATGGGCACAAAGTCTCCGCAATCCCTGGGTGGCGCAGGCGCCAGCCTATATCTTTACGTGGAGGACGTTGATAAGGCTTTTCAGCGGGCGGTCGACGCAGGAGGCAAGCCGACCATGCCTGTAACTGACATGTTCTGGGGAGACCGTTTCGGCTCATTAACAGATCCCTACGGCCACACCTGGGGCCTCAGCACACATACGCAAGATCTATCGGAACAGGAGATTGAGAAAGCGGCCAAGGATTTCTACGCGCAGATGGCCAAGCGACAACCGCAGCAAAAGACCGCGTAGCAGTTTAGTTTCGACATTTCAAAAAATAAGCAATCAGGGATCTGCAGTGGCCTGGCATACAAGCGGCTGCAGATCCCTGGCTTCGTTCGGAATCAAGTAAGCCAAACTTTGGAAAGAACTTATGCTGACTTTTCCTGGGCGGAAGATTTCGCGAACAGGATTTCGATTACCAGCAAACCAGCCCCTATGACAATCGCGCTGTCAGCCACGTTGAAAGCCGGCCATTGATATTGGCCAAGGTAAAAAAGCAGGAAGTCCACCACGCGGCCGCTGACCAGGCGGTCCCACAAATTGCCCAGGGCGCCGCCGAGAATCAACGCCAGGCCTATGCCGGTGGTGTTCATGGAATGACTGTTTCGCCACAGCAGGGCTGCGACTATCACTAGGGCAACCATAGAGAATAAGACCAGCAGGGCAATCTTCCATTCGGAAGGCGAATCGGCGAACAATCCAAATGCGGCGCCGCGGTTCTCCACGTGAGTAAGACGAAAGATACCCGGAATGACCTGACGCGAGTCGTGCAATGGAATATTCCTGGCGACTGCCCACTTCGCCGCCCGGTCGAGGCAAACTACCAGTAAAGCAATCAGAAGATGGAACCTGCGCATGGCGTAATGGCCGGTCATAGCGACTGCTGAATCGTGCAAGCTTTCAGCCCCCGATTTCCTTGAGCACCGCGCTGCAGCGTTCGCAGACTGATGGGTAGTTATGGTCCTCGCCTACATACTTGGAGTAGTTCCAGCAACGATCGCACTTCTTGCCCTCGGCTTTTTTAACTTGAACGATTACTCCACCCGTGCCGTTCCCGGAAATGCCTTGCTGCAAAACAACTTCAGAGACGATGAAGACGTAACGGAGCTGGTCTTGATATTTTTTCAACACGGCATAGATAGGATCGGTCGCCGTGATCTCGATTTTGGCCTCAAGGCTCTTGCCGATCAGCTTTGCGTTGCGAGCTTCCTCTAATGCCTTCATCACTTCTTTGCGGACCGTCCGCAGCGCACTCCAGTCTTCTTGCTGCCTGAAATCATCAGTAGTACCCGCACCGGAGAGTGTGTCCCCTGCTGCTGGAAATAATGCAAGATGGACGCTGGCGGGCCTGTTTTCGATCACGGGAAGATGTTGCCACACTTCATCACAGGTGAAGCTCATGATCGGCGCCAACAACCGCACCAGCACTTCGCCGATCCGCCACAGAGCTGTTTGCGCGGCTCGCCGGCCAACAGACTGGGGAGCGTAGGTATAGAGGCGATCTTTGATTATGTCAAAGTAAAACGCGCTCAGATCCACCACGCAGAAGTCGCTTATGGTGTGGTAGATCTTGTGGAAAGTGAATTCTTCATAGTAGAGGCGCACATCTGCGGCCATCGCCGCGGTCTGGCGAAGCATGTATTGATCGAGCGACTCCAGCTTCTCCCATGGAAGGGCGTCTCGCGCCGGTTCGAAGTGGTAAAGGTTGCCGAGGATGTAACGGAACAAATTATTTCGAAAGGTACGGTAATTTTCGGCCACGGTTCGCATCAGCCGCTCGGAGCCGACGACGTCCTCGCGAAAATCTACTGAGGCAGCCCACAAGCGCACGATCTCGCCGCCCAGCCGGCTGGCAATATCAACCGGATCGACGTCGTTGCCGCGCGACTTGGACATGGCCTGTCCGCTTTCATCGAGCGTCCACCCCGGAGTCACGACTCCGCGATAAGGCGGGCTGGCTTGAGCACCCATACCGCAGAGCAGGGAAGACTGAAACCACCCACGGTATTGGTCGCCGCCTTCGAGATACAGATCCGATGGCCAGGGATAGTCAGGTTCGTCCGCCCGCAATGCAAGATAGCTTGCGCCGGACTCCAGCCACACGTCGAAAATATCCGTCTCTTTCCTGAACTCTCCGGATTCGCCGCACTGCGGACATTTAGTTCCTGCCGGAACCATGGCATCTGCTTCGGGCGTGTACCAGGCATCCGCGCCCGAGCGTGCGAATAGATCGACCACCCTGCTATTAATGTCCGGATCATTCAGCGGTTTGCCGCAACTCTTGCACAGAAAAACGGCAATTGGCACGCCCCAGATCCGCTGCCGCGAAATGCACCAGTCCGGGCGCGTGGCGATCATGTTGTGCATCCGCTCTTTGCCCCACGCCGGGTCCCACACTACCTTCTCCACGTCGTCGAGAGTTCGGCTGCGAAGGGTGCCCCCTCCCGGCATGGCCGCTTCCATCGATATAAACCACTGCTCGGTAGCGCGGAAGATGATGGGATTGTGGCAACGCCAGCAATGTGGATAAGAGTGTTCGAGAGTCTCCGAGTGCAGCAGGGCGCCCCGCTTCTTAAGCAGTTCGATGATCGGCGCGTTGGCATCCCAAACCTTTAATCCTTTGTATTCGGGAAGGCCGTTGCTCAGGATGCCCTTCTCGTCAACGTTGCTGGTGGCGTCGAGACCGTACTTCACCCCGGTCGCGAAGTCTTCGGCGCCGTGCGATGGCGCAGTGTGGACGACGCCGGTACCCGTGTCCATGGTGACGTACTCAGCCAGCACGCCGAGAATCTTGCGATCCCGAAATGGATGCTGAAAGCTCAGCCGCTCCATCTTCAGGCCCGGGAAGCGCGCGAGTTCGCGCGGGCTCTTGAACCCGCACTTCTGTGATACGTCGCCAGCCAGCTTTGCCGCAACCACGTAGACTTCGCCTTCAGATTCCAGACCGACATATTGTTCTGAAGGATGGAACGCTACCGCCATGGAAGCGGGAAGTGTCCAGGGAGTTGTGGTCCAGATGATGGTCGAGACTTTCTTGCCTGCCAAGGCGGCGTCAATCTTTGACGGGTCGTCGAGCAGACGGTACCTGACCCACACCGTCGGGCTGGTGTGATTCTCGTATTCCACCTCTGCCTCAGCCAGTGCGGTTTCGTCATACATGCACCAGTAGACCGCGCGAAGGCCTTTGTATACGAAATTGTTCTCGTAAAAGCTGAAGAACGTCTTGAGCACCACCGACTCGTAGCCGGAAGTCATGGTGGAATACGGGCGCTCGAAGCGGCCAAAGACCCCGATGCGCTTGAACTGCTCGCGCTGCAGGTCAAGAAATTTCTGGGCAAACTTACGGCATTCGCGGCGAACATCGAGCGCTTTCATCTGCAACTTTTTGCCGCCGAGTTGCTGGTCGACTTTGATCTCGATGGGCAGTCCATGGCAGTCCCATCCTGGGACGTAGGGGGCGTCGAATCCCGCCATGGTCTTGGACTTGACCACAAAATCCTTCAGACATTTGTTCAGCGCCGTGCCCAGGTGGATGGGTCCGCTGGTGTAGGGGGGCCCATCGTGCAGTACGTAACGTGGAGCACCGTAGCGTGCCTGCCGGATCAGGTCGTAAATCCGCATCTCCTCCCAGCGGGCCAGAACCTTGGGCTCGTTCTGCGGCAGGTTGGCCTTCATGGGGAAGTCAGTCTTGGGCAGATTGATGGTGGATTTCAGATCCAGCGGCACTCGGTTGATTTCTCCCAAATGATTGATTTTTTTCATTATAGGGAGCGGGGAAACGAACGTCCATGGGCCGGACGAAAAGGGCGATCCGCGGCAGAGCGCCGGCTCAGAAAAGCACTGTTTCGCACACGCCAAAAGCGTGTACAATTTTCGGTAACAGGAGACATTTCACTGTCTCGGGCATCTAACACCTTGGAGTAAAACGAATTTCGCGCATAGCCTTGAAAGTATTGCTTTCGGCTGTGCAACTTGGCACGACATGTGCTCATCAATTTAAAGAGTAGTGGGGGCGCCCAGCTCTGCAACTTAACTCACAATCATCTATGGCGGCAGTAGACGTCAAACCCCGCGCGGCGGAGCCAGAGCTCCATCTCCTTTTGCCCAAGGATACGTTAGACGAGCCGCTATGGAAATCGCTGTTCCGCAATCTCGACGATTTCTTTTTTCCCAAAAAGCAAGCTCCTCTGGTTCTGACTTCCAAGCCGATCCCGGTAAAGGACATCTGGGGTTTTTACGATTATAAGAAGAACGGTGCGCTGGGTTCGACCCTGGTGCATGTGTTGGCGGTTGCCGCCATTATTGGCATAACCATCCTGGGGCGGCGTGTGGTAGAGCAGGTTACAAAGCCGCCCGAGAATGTCACGTTGATTGCGCCCGATGATGTTCCTCCGCTTCCGCCTTCGAAAACGCTTGCTGGCGGCGGCGGCGGTGGCGGCGATCGCGACAAATTCCAGGCTCCCAAGGGTAAGTTGCCCAAGCTGGCGATGGAGCAGATCACTCCTCCCGCGATGGTGGTGCGCAACGATAATCCCAAACTGGCGGTTGAACCAACCGTCGTGGTGCCGCCGCAGATCAAACTGCAGGCGAGTAATTTGCCCAATCTGGGTGATCCGATGTCGCATTTGCCCTCAGGACCTCCGTCGAACGGGACTGGGTCTGGCGGAGGCATTGGCTCTGGGTCAGGTGGCGGCGTAGGTTCTGGTGAGGGGCCGGGCGTGGGCCCGGGCCGCGGGGGCGGTATTGGCGGCGGCGTCTTCCGGGTTGGCGGCGGCGTTTCAGCTCCCAGGGAGCTGTATGCCCCAGAGCCTGAATATTCAGAGGAAGCCCGCAAAGCGAAATATCAGGGGACCTGCGTTTTATACGTCATCGTAGGTGCTGACGGTCGCCCACGGGATTTGCGCGTGGCTCGGAGTCTGGGCTTGGGCTTGGACGAAAAAGCGATCGAAGCCGTGAAGACGTGGAAGTTTGACCCAGCCATGAAAGATGGAAAGCCGGTAGCGGTGGCAATCAGCGTCGAAGTAGAATTCCGGTTGTACTGACCCCAGCACCGGCAGAATGCAGAATAAGGATTCGCGGCGCTCAACTAGAGACAGCCGTTTTCGGCTGTCCCTAGGCCTCGACAAGCTTCAGGCTTATTCCTTCAAGTCTACGTGCTGGACATCTTCAATTGGTTGGCCTAAAAAGCGGCCTCCCAGGCGTCGAAACTTCTCCACCGAATCAGTGGCAAAGAATTTTATTCGGGCGAACTGGCGGCGTTCGTCTGCCGAAGGGGTCGGAGGCGGTTTGAATTTCAGCAATTCCGCGACCGCCTGGGCAGTGGCCTCGGCGGAGTCCACAATAGCGATGTGCGCTGGCGCCACACGCCGCACGACGGTTTTAAGCAGCGGATAGTGGGTACAGCCGAGAAGCAATACATCCGCGGATTGAAACCCGTCGCCGAATGCTTCCTGCAGGTAAATGCGGGAGATTTGTTCTGTGACCGCGTGCTCAGTCCAGCCTTCCTCGACCAGCGGCACCAGCAAAGGACATGCTTTCTCTCGAACGTCCACGCCACGTGCCTGTAGAGCTTTCAGGTAGGCGTGACTGGCAACAGTGGCTTCCGTTCCAATCACTACCACTTTTTGATTCTTGCTGGAAGCAGCGGCCCGCTCGGCTCCCGGCTCCACAACGCCTACGACAGGGATCTGGGCGGCGCGCACGATCTTGTCGAAAGCCAGGGCCGTAGCGGTGTTACAGGCAATGACGAGCATGTTTGCGCCATGCTGCTGGAGAAAATGTGTCGCCTCAACAGCATACCTGGCAACGGTTTCTGCCGATTTCGAACCATACGGCAAGCGAGCGGTGTCGCCAAAGTAAAGGTAATCGGCGGCGGGAATCACTGCAGCCAGTTCCTTGAGGACGGTTAATCCGCCAAAGCCGGAGTCAAAAACTCCAATTGAAGGCCTGCGCATAGAGGTGTAAGAAGCCGGTCACAAGAGTAGCAGCCTCGTCATATTCAGGTAATGGCTTGCGGTGTGCACGATTATCGTGTACACTGTTGTTGTATGAAGAACGTCACCCTTAGCGCTGATGAAAACCTGATTGACCAGGCGCGTCAAGTAGCCAGGGCCCAACACAAGACGTTGAATGCTGCCTTCAGGGAATGGCTCGAACACTTTGCGGCGCAGGGCGGCAACGACCGGGAACTAGACGCTTTGATGCAACGCGTGGGCCACGTTCGGAGCGGCCGACGCTTTAGCCGAGATGAAATGAATGAGCGGTAGGTTCTTTCTCGACACCGATATTTTCGTCTACACCTTCGATTCGAGCGCGCCGGCTAAAGCCGAGCGAGCGATGCAACTTGTTCGCGAGGCGTTAGCGAAACGAAAGGGAATCGTCAGCTACCATGTGGTGCAGGAGTTTTTCAATCTTGCTCTTCGACGCTTTAGCCACCCCATGTCGGTGGCGGAGGCTGAACAGTATCTGAGCACCGTATTCCGGCCCCTGCTGGCTGTTCATTCCACTCCTGCTCTCTATATTGAGGCGCTTCAACTGAACGGCCGGCATCGCCTCTCCTGGTACGATTCGCTTATCGTAGCGGCAGCGGTTGAAGGCCAATGCCAGGTTCTTTACAGCGAGGACTTGCAGCACGGTCGCAAAATTGAAAGCCTGCGCATCCAAAATCCCTTCGCATAATCTGCGGAAGTAAAGCTGCCTGCCTACCCCAAGCGTTCGAAATGGGCAAGGTGCGTGGCAGGCGTCTCCATGGTTCTGCCGCAGCATGGGCCGGGCGGAATAGGCGCGCCGTGGGGGCAGGTAAGCGGATGCCCGAGAAAGCTGCAGATCTTGTCGGTAGCTTCAGGCGAAAGAATGTGCTCAAACTTGCAGGCCTGTTGCTCGATCTCGGATTCACTGTCGAGCGCGAGGCTGTCGGTAAAGAGCCGTTCAGCCAGGCGATGGCGGCGGATGATGTCAGCTGCGCGCTGTCGCCCTCGGCCAGTCAATTCAACAACCATGCTGCCGTCGCCGGTCGAAACTCCCGAAGGCTTTAGCGCTTCATGACAGGGATTCACGAATGGCTTGTGATTGTGAGCCAAAGGCGGATGCGGCATTACAGTCACCAGCCCCATCTCTTTCATTTTCTCAACCGCGAGGCTCACGGGTAGAGCGCCGTGAACTTCCATTCTGCCAATTTCCGCAATCTCGCCATGTTCAGCGAGCGCCCAAAGTTCCTCGAGCACTTCGTCAAACTGCTCTTCGTCTGCCATGGCGAAGACTTCTACGTCGGCAATCTTGCCGTGATGAAGCTCTTTGCGCCGGTCAGCCAGCCGGGCGACAACCGGATCATGGGTCACCATAATGA
>CATPBY010000203.1 GCA_955652845.1 uncultured Terriglobales bacterium
CCAAACCAGGCTGGTGAAAATCAACAGGTGGGCCAGGCCCTTGGCATATTGTCCGGTGTAGACCGCGCCTACGCCAAAGGGGAAGAATCCGGCAAGAATGCCCGCGAGAGCGGCATTCGGGCCACCTACCGCAGCAACCGGGACGGTGGGTGGCACCACAAACCCCGCCCCCGCAGCTGCTGCCGGCTGCACTCCCTCAATCCTTGCCGCCAAGCAGGTTTCGCAATAAGCGATCCCGTGGACATAGCGGGTGCAGTTCGCGCAGAGTGGCTTCCCACACGTGCGGCAATATGCCACCGACGCAATGTCGGGATGATTGGCACAGTTCATACAAACCTCCTGTAAGTGGGGATCATCACTACAGGTGGGATGTCTGGGAGGGCGGCGAGCACCGGCTGGCTGTCTCCCTGGCTGTAGTTGCGTTCCTGTCGTTCTCGTTCAGGCTGTCCACTGGTGTCGTCATTGTTATTGTTTTTGCGCTCGTTTTTTTGGCTTGGCGGCGCATTCTGCTCATCTGGAGAGGACTCTACGGGAGTGTTAGCTCGTTTGAACTCCCGCATGCGCGATTCAATCTGATAAACGAACCGGATATTTTCGTAGTACTTCACGACCCGTCCGGAAGTCTCGTAATAAGCCCGCTTGATGGCGCTGGGGCGCAAGTCGGCGTGCCGCAAATCACTGGGCCTGACTCCGGTCAGACTCAGCCCGATCGACAAGGAGAAAAAGGCCATACCGAATGACATTGCAAATCGCGGTTGTCTTGCGACCGTAACCACGGGATTGACCAACGCCGCGGCCCACCCTCGCAATTGTTCGAACCATGAGCCAGAAACTTGGGCTCTGGCAAACCCATGCCGGCGGGACGTATCCAGTCCCGAAGTAGCCACCAGAATTTTGTCTACCAGGCCTGCCGGGGCCTCGGCATCGACCAGAGATTTCAGCCAGCGGCGTCCAGCGTCGGCTTCAACAAATTGCGGACCACATAGCGCGCAGGTTTGAGCGTGAGCCTGGAAGTTTTCCAGTTTCTGCCCCGTCAGTTGTGCGTCCAACGCCTCGCTGATAAGAACTTCAAACTCGGCACACTGCATTCCGCTCTTGCTTTCGCCTGGCATCACATTACCTGCCTATATGTACGTTGAAGCAGGCGCGCAAGTTCCGCCCGCCCGCGATTTATTCTTGATTTCACGGTGCCTTCCGGGACCCGTAAAACCGCTGCAATTTCCCTGTAATCCATGCCTTGCAGGTCACGCAGAATCACAGCTTCGCGCAACTCCGGTGACAGCTTCTCCAGCGCCCGATGCACCGTGTCCCGAGTCTCCCGGCTTTGCGCTCTGGCATCCGGCGTGGGGGCTTTATCCCGAATCCTGTCGCTCAATGGCAGGGCATCGTCCTCGTGGCCTGAAGGTACAGCATCGATCGAATCAGTGACGCGATCCTGCCTGCTCTTGCGGAAGTGATCTACCAGCAGGTTTCGGGTAATGGTGGTAACCCAAGTCATGAAGGCGCCCCGCTCCACGTCATAGGAGTTTAGGGTGCGATACATCTTGATAAAGACCTCCTGGGTGAGGTCCTGAGCATCATCGGTCGAGCCGGCAAAGCGATAGCAGATGTTATAGATTCTGCGATTGTATCGCTGCACAATTTCCTCCCAGGCCACCGCATCGCCGGCGACGCAGCGACGGACCAGCATTCCTACGGCCTGGGCGTCTTCCAACCAGCACTCCCCGAACTCCTGGTTCTTTCAGCCCAGGCACACCCCAGGCTTCGCACCACAATTGTTATACGTTCCTGTGGTCCCAAAAGTTCTGGATTCCGATAGAGCATGGCATTGTAACAAGGAAGGCGTGGCGCTCAGGCGAACAAAGGGCGAATTAAAATTCGCGGCTTTGTTATGCTACGCGGGTGCTGCGTCACTTCCTGATCGATACCGACGTTGCCTCAGACGACGCTGTCGCTCTGATCATGGCGCTGCGTGCACCGCAAGTTCGCGTGGTCGCTATTACTACCGTAGCCGGCAACGTAGATGTGCGGCAGGCTACGCGTAACGCGCTTTATACCGTGGAGTTGTGTGACGCCAGTGTTCCGGTTTTTGCCGGCGCCGAAAAACCGCTACTGCGTTCGCATGAGAACGCGACCTGGTTTCATGGACGCGATGGTCTTGGGGATCACAATTATCCAGCGCCACGGCAGTCCGCCGGAAGCTCGCACGCGGTGGACGCGATGATCGAGGCCATCGACGCAAATCCCGGAATCGTGGTGGTCACATTGGGGCCGCTGACCAATCTTGCTCTCGCTCTTACACGGAAACCGGCCATCGCCGCCAATGTCAGCCGCTGCGTGATTATGGGCGGCGCTCCATGCTGTGAGGGCAATGTCACGCCGGCTGCTGAATACAATATCTGGGTCGATCCGGAGGCCGCCCGGATGGTTCTGTTGAGCGGCCTTCCCGTAGAACTTGTGGGCTGGCAGACCTCTCGGGGAGAAGCTGTCCTGCACGACAACGATATCTCGCATATTCAAGGCTTCAATAACAGACTGGCCAACTTCGCCATCGAGTGCAATAGCCGTGCCCGGCAGGCCTATATGGAACAGACTGGCGAAGACGGTATCTCGCTGCCTGATCCGGTCGCCATGAGCATCGCCCTCGACCCGAGCGTGGCAAACCACTGGAGCGAGCACTACGTGGAGATCGAGACTCGCAGTGATCTGACCCGAGGCATGACGGTCGTAGATCGTTTGAACGTCGCAACCGACGATCGCAATCAAGGGATCTGGAAAGAATCTTTAAGCCTTGGACACAAGATCAAAGTTTGCTGTACCATAGACACCAGACGCTGGAAGGAACGCCTTTTCTCGGCTTTGAGTTAGTTCCCCGACAATAGGATCAATCCAGAGTATTTCAATCTCCGTTCTAAACCTTGATTCCTAAAATTCCTCCACCTCGCAGGTCGCGCCGCCCTCGGCAAGCCAATACCGACGCGGCTTTTGGAC
>CATPBY010000204.1 GCA_955652845.1 uncultured Terriglobales bacterium
ACTGTAGGGTGTGGGTATAAACCAATTAATATTAAGGAGATAGCCGCGACGCTGAAGTTTTAAGGAACCTTGTGCATCGCAGCCAATGCTAGGCTAGACGGCGATGCCAATGCCGGGGACGATATCGGTCAAACCCTTAAACTATGTGCCAAGGCTTCTCTTCTGGAGCCTGACTGCGGCACTGATTTTCAGGTTTTACTGGATCATCTGCAAGTATTCGGTAAACCTGTTTTTTTTTGATGAGTGGGATATCTACAGTCCCTTATTCGGGACATGGCACTGGTGGCAGATTTTCATCAGCCAACATGGACCTCACAGAGAAGGCGTGGGGGTTGTAATCGTAAGCAAACTTCTTACCTTGACCCGGTGGGACAGCAGAGTGCAGGCGTTAAGCATTGGAACCGCGATCGTGCTGGCGATGTTTCTGGCTATGTATGTCAAGCTGCGCATCTTTGGGCCACTGGAACTTTCAGACCTGATTATCCCCATCACGTTCCTGGGACTTGGCCAATGGGAGGTGCTTCTTGGCGGCCCGGGTCCGTCTCCTCAAGCTTTTCCGTTATTGCTTCTCTTTGCATACTGTCTTTCCTGGATCGCAGGAAACGTATTAGCCAGAAATGCTTTCGTGCTGATCTGTAATTTTCTGCTGATCTTCACCGGGTACGGCATCTTCATCAGCGGGATCACAATGGTATTGCTGGCTCTCGATTTGTATCAGAATGCAAAGCGTCATGACCGCAGGGGAGCAGCGGTGGCGACGCTGTCACTAGGCTTATCCGTGGCTTCGTTTGCGTCCTTCTTTTACCACTACCACTTTGATCCTGCTGCCGGGTGTTATCACTTTCCTTACCGCAATCCCGCCGCTTATCCCATATTTGCCGCTCTCATGTATTCGCGATTCCTGGGGATAAAGCATGGTCTGATATTCGCATCTTTGATCGGTCTTGGTGCAATCGGCGTCGTCGGCGCGTTATTCGTGAAGCATGCGACGCGCATATCTTGGAAGGATTCGTCAGGCGATCGGCAAAGCCTGCTGATTGTGGTTTTGGCCGGATATAGCCTGACTTATTCAGCTGCCGCTGCGGTCGGACGCATCTGTCTGGGCTTGGAAAATGCGCGGGCTTCCCGTTACCTTACCCTGCTCATTCCTGCATTTCTGGGCATTTACTTCAGTACCCTGACAATTCAGAGCAAGCAAAAACGCATGACGCTGGCTGCACTTCTGTTCGTTCTCTTGCTGTCGAGCGTGATTCAACGCAATCACAAAGAGATCGAATCATTCTCGGCCTTCAAAACGGCTTGGAAAGACTGTTACCTGGCCCGCGAGGATATAAAGCTATGCGATTATGAAACGGGATTTCAACTTTATCCATGTCCTGAATGCATACACATGCAGGAAAAGATGGAGTTCTTGAAACAGAACCGATTGAACCTGTACGCAAATCGCAATTGGATCCCGCCTCGCTGACCGCAAGTCATAAAATTCCTGTGTCTTTGATACGGCCAGCCGCAATGAAAAACCCTTGCCAATTTCCCTGATAGTCGCTACTCTCCTCGCCTGCCTGCATTCCATTCGATACGCAGACTGTAACCCATCGTAAGGAGGATCCATGTCCGCAGTGAAACTGGAAGATGCACGCCGGGTCATCGGCGCGGCGGAGAAGAAGGCTAAGGAAATTGGCCAGCCCATGAACATTGCAGTGGCCGACGAAGGCGGCAACATCGTGGCCCATGTCCGCATGGACAATGCCTGGATCGGCAGCATTGATATTTCAATGAAAAAGGCTTACACATCACGCGCTTTCGATATCGAAACCAAAGACCTGGCGAAACACTCCCAGTCGGGAGGCCAGTTTTTCGGAATTCATGCTTCGAATAATGGCAGGATCATGATCTTTGCCGGCGGTATTCCCCTGAAGCGAGATGGCAAAGTGGTGGGCGCGATCGGAGTCAGCGGTGGTTCGGGTGACCAGGACCACGCCGTCGCCGCGGCGGGCGCAGCCGCGTTCTAAATTCAATCGAAGATATCGTAGAAGGAGCAGTTTTATGGCCAGCAATCGCGGAGTGGCATACATGGGCCCGGGTACGGTTGAAGTGCAGAGTATCGACTTTCCTAAGCTGGCCTTGGGAAACCGGAAGTGCGAACACGGCGTGATCCTCAAGATCGTGTCCACTAATATCTGCGGCAGCGATCAGCACATGGTACGCGGACGCACCACCGCGCCCAAGGGAATCATTCTGGGTCACGAGATTACTGGTGAAGTGATCGAAGCAGGCCGCGATGTGGAATTCATCAAAAAGGGCGATCTGGTTTCAGTCCCCTTTAATATTGCCTGCGGCCGCTGTCGCAACTGCAAGGAGCGGGCCACTGGCGTCTGTCTGAACGTGAATCCAGCGCGCCCCGGGGCGGCCTACGGGTACGTCGACATGGGCGGCTGGATTGGAGGTCAGGCGGAGTACGTGATGGTTCCCTATGCCGACTTCAACCTGCTCAAGTTTCCGGATAAAGACAGGGCAATGTCGAAAATTCGTGATCTCACCTGCCTCTCCGACATTTTGCCCACCGGCTACCACGGCGCGGTAAGCGCGGGCGTAGGGACAGGTTCAACCGTCTATGTGGCCGGAGGCGGACCAGTCGGGCTGGCTTGTGCCGCTGCCTGCCAGCTTCTGGGAGCGGCGTGTGTGATCGTCGGCGATCTGATTTCCGAGCGGCTGGCGCAGGCCCGCAGCTTCGGCTGCGAAACGGTGGACGTTTCGAAGAAGGCGTCGATCGCGGAGCAGATTGAGCAGATTCTGGGTGTGCCTGAAGTGGACTCCGCGGTCGATTGCGTGGGGTTTGAAGCCCGTGGACATGGCACCGATGCGGCCCGCGAAGCCCCGGCAACGGTGTTGAATTCGCTGATGGAAATTACCCGGGCGGCAGGCGCCATCGGTATTCCGGGACTCTATGTAACTGGAGATCCCGGCGGCGTGGACGAAAATGCCAAAGTCGGCCGTCTCAGCATTCGCATCGGTCTGGGATGGGCGAAGTCGCACGTCTTCACCACCGGACAATGCCCGGTGATGAAATACAACCGGCAATTGATGCAGGCCATCCTGTATGACAGGATTCAAATCGCGAAGGCGGTCAATGTTGAAGTGATTCGTCTGGATGAAGCGCCGCGCGGCTACAAAGATTTCGATAAGGGAGCGGCCAAGAAGTTCGTCATCGATCCTCACAGCAGTATTTCGAAAAACTAGGAGCTTCAGACTGGTTAATCGCAGTATGATTGCGACTCCGGGAGGAGAGAAAAGACCACAGGATTTTCTGATTCAGCTTATAATTCAGCAATATCTGTCGGGGGCCTGCCATGAAAAGCCCGCTGGTGTGTTCCGCACTGATTCTCTTGTCGCTTAGCGTTTTTGCCTCTGCCCAAACCCGAGGATCCCGCAACAGCACCGGATCCCGCGCCAACACAGCAAACATGGGAACCGGGGATCAGGGCCTGGGACGATCGATGTTTATCACCGGGAAGGTGGTCCTCGACGACGGAGGGGTGTTGACCGACGCGGCCACAATTCAGACCATTTGCAAAGGCCAGCGGCATACGGAGACCCATACCGACGCCCACGGGAATTTCAGTTTCCAATTCACCACGCGGGTTTTGTCGTCCAGCTCCGGGATGACAGATTCCGACGCATCCGATGACATGGTAAACAACCGTGCCCAGCGCGATTTTCGCGAGTGTGAATTACAAGCCTCGCTTTCCGGCTTCACCTCGGATGTTATTCAACTAAGTAGCCGGCTCACCAACTTCGAAAGCACGGACATCGGTCGAGTCGTACTGCACCGCATGATTCAGAGCGAAGGTTATACCATCAGCGCCACCAGCGCCCAGGCGCCACCCGCTGCACAAAAGGCTTTCGAAAAAGGCCGTGAGCGCGAAAGAAAAGGGAATTGGGAAGAGGCGCTCAAATCATTCGAGAAGGCTGTGGCACTTTATCCTCAGTATGCCGAAGCCTGGTTTGAGCTGGGACGGTTGCAGGTGCAAAGCAACGACCTGAAGGGAGCACGGCATTCTTTTGAGCAGGCGGTGGCCGCAGATCCTAAGTACATCAATCCTTATCGCTCCTTCGCGGAGCTGGCCATGCGAGAGCAACAATGGCAGCAAGTCGTCGATCTCACCGGCAAGGTGCTGGCTTTGAATACCGTGGGCCTGCCGGATGTTTGCTTTTTGAATGCAGTGGGAAATTACAATCTGAAAAATTTTGAGGCAGCAGAGAAAAGCGCGCGCCAGGGGGTGAAGCTTGACCAGGCTCACCAGATTCAAAAGATGCAATATCTACTCGGCCTGATTCTCATTCAACGGCGCAAGTACCAGGAAGCAACCGAGTACCTACAGCAGTATCTTCAAGTCGCAACCCAGCCGGCGGACGTCGATGAAGTGCATGCGCGGCTGGCAGAAATCGCCCGCCTTTCGACCAACGAGAGCGTTCCTGCCGGCGCCGACAAAAAATAGTTCTGTGCTGGCAAAACAGGGGTGACTTCTGCGGTACCAGTGAGAAGAACCCGGACCTTTCACATGCAAACGTCTTCATATTCTGCTACGATCACGCCTTATGGCGGCTGCATCTCCAGCTAAATAGACGGCTTCAAAATTTGTAGAGTGGAATCATAAATGCATAGGCCCTATATTCCTCCTCTCATCGGATGTGAGAGCGATAGGAGGAGAAAGCTTTGAATTACCCGGTCAGGCGTGTCCGCAGGAGCAGGAGAAGGTCTCGTCGCCGCCGGGTTCGCCGCGTCGCCACACTTCTGGTGGTCCTGCTGCTCCTGGGCTTCGGCGCCTTCCTACTCAGTTCGCGGTACTCATATCTTGTCCCAAGCGCATCTTACGCCAATTCCCGCTCGGAATGGGCCCAGGCGAATCCCAGCCAGAACTTAGCCGCGCTTGCGGGAGAAGCTGCAGAGCCCGCAACGCCTCCCCTGGCCGGCCGGCTGGTGTATCCCTATTCCGTGGTGCCGGGAGGGATCCACGATTTGCAGGAGTTGCGTGAGGCCATACGACGTGATCGGCTGGTAGCCAGCCACTATTCTGATTTCGATTTCAAGAATGCAAGAGTTATCGAGCTCAAGCGCGGCAGACTGGCGTACATGTCGTACCGGCTGGGAGAGAAAATTTTCTGGACGAAGCGGCAAATGGCCCTTCGTGCCGGAGAGAAATTGCTCACCGACGGCAAAGTTATGGCACGAACCCGCTGCGGCAACCGGGTGGCGATGTTGCCTCAGAAGGAAGTGTCTCCCGATGAGCCGCGGGCGGAAGCTTTTGAGGATCCCGCTCTTGGCGGAGCAGGCATCGCTCACCTGGCGTATCCAACGAATTTTGAGTCCGCTCTGCTGACCCGCTCCCGGCCCGCTGATTTTGGACCGCAACCGCCGCCACTGGGGTATGTAGGCCCGCTCTCCGGGGTTCCGGGCGGCGGCTTTCCTGGAATTTTCCCGCCGCCAATTCCAAGCGGAGGCTGCGCGCCAGTCATAAAGAAGCCGAAGCCGCATGAGATTGGGCCGGAAGTTGAAGAGTCGAAATCCGCCAAGAAGAAAAAAGATCCCTGCCATCCCGGACCGCCTGGAACAGTCCCTGAGCCCGGTACGATGGTCCTGGTTGCGTCCGGTCTGGTGGGAGTCTACGCGCGCTATCGCAAGACCCGCAAAAAAGCAGCCAGCCACCCAATTGAAGGATGAACGTCCGGCCGCCTGACCAATTTGTCAAAGCGCCCGAATCGGCCCTGAGTGTCCCAATATCATTAAGGTTCTAAGACTAACGGGTACGGCCAGCCTGCTTGATCGCTGCTAGAATCCAAATTGAGAGTCCCAATGAACATCATTTATCGCAGGTTTTTATTCTGCGCAATTCTAATTACTGTTTGTTTCTCGTTGGCCGCCGCGCAAATTGAGAGAAAGCCGATAGCCACCATACGCCGCGTGGCCGTTCTGGAAGACAGCCGCGACTTCGAGCTGGAAGTGACAGCAAGCGGACCTCTGGTTCCGAAAACCCAGGTGGTGGCTGGTCCTGACCGGCTGGTGATCGACTTTCCCAACGCAATCCCCTCCGGTGATCTGCGTAACCTTGCGGTGAATCGCGGCCAGGTAAATGGAATTCGCGTGGGGCTGTTTTCCACCAACCCTCCGGTCACCCGGGTGGTACTCGACCTGAAGGCGCCGCAGCCCTATCACGTCTTTGCCTCAGGCAAAGCGGTAATCGTGAAGCTTAACGGAGCTGGCGCGGCAGCGCTGTCTGGGAAGGCTCATCTGACGACGGTTTCGCAGGTCGTGCCGGGGCCGCTGCCGGCGGCGACGCTGCCCGCCCCGCCGGTTTCGCATGTAGAGGTAGAATTTCAGAACGGTACCCTGACCATCTCCGCCGACCGGGCTTCGCTGGCGGAGGTGCTGGTCGCAGTGCAGCGCCACACCGGCGCAGACATTCAGATTCCATCAGGAGCGCAGCAGGAACAGGTAGCGGTAAGCCTCGGCCGCGGCCCGGCTCGAGACGTAATGGCAGCTCTGCTGAACGGAGCGAGCTTTAACTTCGTTATGACGGGATACGACAACGATCCCAACAGATTGAAAGCGGTGGTTCTGACTCCGCGCGGAGCCGGAGTCTCGCAGTCAGCCATCGCCCCGCCTCCACCACCCGCGCCCGCGGAAGCCGCAGTCCAGCAGCCGCAGCCAGTGGTCGAGACGAACCCGGCAATGGAGCAAGGCGGCAGCGACCCGCAACCTCAACCGCCACCACAGTAATCGTTAAGTTATTGTTCGGGTTCGGTTTGGGCGCTCGCGGGAATCGTCATCGCACTCAGGTTTGCTATTGGCAACGGCGTAGTAAATCGATAACCGAAGCTGACTCTTTCCCCTACTGCCGCATCAGTTCCGCAAGCCACGGGGGGACTCTGGCAGGACACATTTCCGCACGTAAGTGGCGCACCGGTGCAGACCTCGACATTCGATAACGTAGTGCAGGCCGGTGCCGGACTCGGGGTACACGCAAACGGTGGAGAAAAAG
>CATPBY010000205.1 GCA_955652845.1 uncultured Terriglobales bacterium
ACGGGTGCCAGTACCGCATAGCCACGAAGCAGTGCGCGTCCAATCCAGATTCCCTCAGCCGGAATTCCAAAGCGCGCGCCTGTTGCTCGGTGAAATGGCGGATAGGCGACCCCCCGCCAATGACGGCGTAGTGATGCTGTACCTTCCTCGCCCGGGTGCTGGAAATCAGTTTGGCGAGAGGCTTGCGCCCGATGTGAGCGAAGGGGAAATCAATGATGTCGGGATCACAAAAAAGATTAAAAAGAAAGGGCTCGATCGCCTCCAGCGTGTCGGGGCCGCCGAGCTGGAAGAGGACTACACCTACACGCCGTGTTGGGTTCGCCATCCTCCGGGTGTCCTTGCAGAAAGAGGATGTTACTTAAACTCCGGAGGGTTCGTCAACGCGGAACTGCCGAATGGCGTCGGTGAGAATCACCAAACGCTGCTTTACGCGCGGGATATCTCGGCCGCGGTCTCGACGGCGGAAGGAGATTCCATAACCTCAATGATGGAATCAGCAAACTCCGAGGTTCCCGCCTTGCCGCCAACATCCCGGGTAAGTTTCTCGCGAGTGCGGTAGACGGTTTGGAGCGCGTGGCGAATTTTGTTGGCGGCATCATGCTCTCCGAGATGCCGCAGCATGAGCAGCGAACAGCGGATCACTGCCGTCGGATTCGCGATGTCCTTTCCGGCAATGTCAGGAGCGGAGCCGTGAACGGCTTCGAAAATCGCGCAGCTCTCGCCCAGGTTAGCGCTCGGCACCAGGCCCAGACCACCGACGAATGCCGCGCAAAGATCGGAGATGATGTCGCCGTAGAGGTTCTCCATCACCAGCGTATCGTATTGGTATGGGTTCATCACCAGCTGCATGCAGGTGTTGTCGACAATGTGTTCGCCATAGGTAATTTCCGGATATTCCTTGGCAACATTACGGCAACAGCGCAGAAACAGGCCATCCGACAGCTTCATGATGTTGGCCTTGTGGATGGCATGGATCTTCTTGCGTTTATTTTTGCGCGCATACTCGAAAGCAAAACGCGCAATGCGGGTAGAGGCTTTCTCAGTGATGATCTTGATACTCTCAACCACTCCGGGCACGACCTCGTGCTCGATTCCGGAGTAAAGGCTCTCGGTATTTTCGCGCACAATGATCAGGTCGACGTCGGGATAGCGCGTTGGGATATGGGGCAGGTTGCGGATCGGCCGGAAATTTGCATAAAGCTCGAATTGCTTGCGCAGCGCAACGTTGATACTGGCAAACCCGCCGCCGATGGGCGTGGTTACCGGTCCCTTCAGTCCCACCCGGGTGCGTTCGATGGATTCCGTCAATTCCTTCGGAATATATTCGTGATACTTCTCAAAGGCCTCAGCGCCCGCCTGGAAAGATTCCCATTCAAACTTGATGCCGGTAGCTTCCAGAATGCGCACCGCGGCTCGCGTGACCTCGGGCCCAATGCCGTCGCCGGGAATCAGTGTGATTTTGTAAGCCATACTCGACTCATGTGACGTAGGCGCCCTTGCCATCCCACTAGCTCTTCCTGGCCTCTGGAGGCTCCTTGGTCTTCAGTAAATCCTTGAGCTCTGCCATAAATTCTCTTACATCTTTGAAATCCAGATAAACCGAGGCAAAGCGCACGTAGGCAACTTTGTCGTGACGCCGCAAGCGGTTCATGATCAACTCGCCCAGTTCGCTGGTTTTACGTTCCCGCTCTGGCGACTCGATTACAAAGCCTTCCGCCTCGTTCACAATTTGTTCCAGCTTGCTGATGGGCACGGGGCGCTTCTCGCAGGCGCGCAGCAAGCCGTTCAGCACTTTCTGACGATCAAATTTTTCCCGGCGGCCGTCTTTTTTTACCACCATGTAGGGAATTTCGTCGATGCGCTCATAGGTGGTAAAGCGCTTCTCGCATTTCAGACACTCCCGGCGGCGGCGAATGGAATCCGCTTCTTTGCTCTCGCGCGAATCCACCACCTTGTCATTTGCAAATCCGCAAAAAGGGCACTTCATTGCGCTTGGGAACCGATTGCATTGTAACAGTCGCCACGACGGTTGGCAGAAGGCCGTCGAGACCCAGACTACGTGGTGGTGGACTCCTCCGCACTCCGGCTTTCTTTAGAAAGCCTGCGGAAGGAAAGACGTTCCCGATGCGCCAGGAAAAGCCCCACCGGAACTACGGCGATGAATGTGACCAGCCAAAGCATAATTCCGCAACTGGCGGCGAGTTCTTTAGGAACGTCAAAGATATGCTCGAGCGCGGCAATGGTGGCGAGTTGGGAACCGCCGCCCACCCCCGGCAATTGGATGAAGGAGCCAACCATGCTGGCGCCCATCAGGAGCAGTACCTGGGTCTGCGGTATCTGGAGTTCGTCGGCGGAGTAGGAGTGAGTTACTTCCTTGTAGGCGACCGCGATGACGCACCACATAGCGATTGAGACCAGCACCAGCAAAATCAGCGAAACAGGATTGTGAATGGTGTTCAGGCCGCCGCGAAACTCCCGAATGCGGAGGGCAATGCGGCTTCCCAGGTTGGAGGCCAAATGAGAAAAACGAGTTTCCACCCAGCTCGCCAAAGCCTCTCCACTCCGGCTCACGGCAATGATTGCGATAATCATCGCCGCTACGATCGCCATCAGGATGAAGCCGGCCTCGCGGAACCTCCCGTAGTAGGAAAGCTCTTTTGGTGAACTGGAGAAGAAAATCGCCAGCATCAGCAATACTGCATAGGCGCCAAGATCGAAGATTCGCTCGACCGCCCAAACCGCAAGTTGAGAGGAAACGCTCAGGTTTTCCCGGCGCGCGATGAGATAGGGGCGGATCAATTCTCCGGGACGTCCAAGCACCGCGAGGCCGGTGAAACCGATAAGGGTGGGCGCGAGTATTTTTAGCGCGGAAGCCTTGGGTCTGACCGGCCGCAGAAAAATCTTCCAGCGGATGGCCCGCTTCACGTAGGCAATTTAGACATACGCGATTCCATGCAGTAAGTGCCGTTTGTTGATGTCATGGGTCTGACTCCAAAACGTAGCCCAATCGAAATTTCTCCAGGTACGAAATTGGAAATATACAAGGACTATAAAAATCAGCAGGAAGAGCCCATAAATGTAAAGTCGTTTCTTTTCCATTTATTCGGGGCGCCCCGGGCCCCGAAGCACGATACAGGAGTGCTTCGTAGAATCCATCTTCCCAAAGTAAATCAGGCAAGGACCGGGGTCAACGCGTGGCCCGTCACATTTCCTTCCGAATGTCGCGCGACGGACGCTGATCACCGCGCGCCGCGGAGCGATTTCGGTTCACGGTTGATCAGTTAGTTGTGCCGATTCAGTTCGAAGGCTGGGCTGCTTCCTGGGGGAGTTTTGCTTTTGCGGTTGCGGCGTCAGGGGTTGTCTTGGCCGCGGGATGTGCCTTTGCGGCCTTCGCCGCTTTGCTTTCATTCAACTTCTTGCGATTGAAATCGCGGACAATACGAGCGACATAAGAGCGGGTCTCGCGATATGGAGGCACGCCGTGATACTGCTCCACCCGCTGTGGACCGGCATTGTAGGCGGCCAGAGCTTTCACCAGATCAAAATTGTAGCGTTCCAGGAGTTCGCGTAAATAGCGCGTTCCCCCTTCCACGTTGGCGCTGGGATCAAATGAATTTGAAACCCCCAGGTTCGAGGCGGTTTGGGGCATGAGTTGCATCAGCCCACGTGCTCCCTTGGGCGAAACGGCATGCGGATTGAATCCGCTCTCGGCATGGATCACGCTGTTCACCAGATCCGGATCCAGATGGTGGCGATCGCTGATGGCGTGGATAACGTCGTCCAGCTTCGGAGCACCTTGCGGCGTTGCGTCAGGGGCACCGGCAAGTCCGGCAACAGCGACCGATGGAACAAGAGCAGGAGCAGGAGGAGGGGGAGAAAGATCTATCTCAAAGCGGTCGATCTGGGCTGTGGGAATGTCAACGTATCCGCCGAGATCGGAGGTCAGATACAAGCGTGTGACCGCCCCCACGGTTTCCCGGCGCTCGTGCCGAATGGAAAAACCGTTGTGCAGGATTGCCAGGTCAGTGGCCGCAGCAGGAATCGAGAGCATCAGCCAAGCCAGCGAGACGAGTTTTCGCGACTTCAACATAGTTCGATTCGCCGGATACTGCCAGCTTCCTTCAGGCGCCGATGCGGGATTCCCCTAACACCTGCTCGATGGCCGCCGCCACGCCGTTCTGGTCATTTGGCAGGGTGACGGTCCAGCCGTTGCGGCGCAGTTCCTCCGACGCATTTCCCATGATAAACGGCAGTCCAGCGAAGGCAAGCATTTCTATGTCGTTGTAATTGTCACCAATGGCCATGACCTGTTCGCGTGCGATGCCGCGATAGTGGGCCCAGCGCTCGAGGGCATGGCCTTTGGAACACCCCTGGTTGAGGACATCGACAATCGAAAGATCGCGGACTGGATATTCCGTCCGGAGAACCGTGATGTCGTTCTGCAAGCCACTGGCTGCCACAGTTGCCAGGGCCTGATGCATGCGCTCGATCGGCCCACAAAACATGGCCTGCACCGGGTCGGTGGTGAGGGATTGTTCAATGGGAATGACAAAGTCAATGTATTGCATATTTTTCTCGAGCCAGCGCTGAATACTGGCATTCAGTTCATGCATGTTTTCCAGCACGATGGCGCCATGCGTTTCCCGATCAAAAGTGATGACCGTATTGCCACGAAACTTCCGCATTGCTCCGCAGACGCTGCGGCAGGTTTCCGCAGGGAGTAGGTCACGATGGAAGGTTTCACCGCTCAGGGAGCGCGTAATCGCTCCGTTCGAGCTGATTATCCAGAGATCGAAGCCGAGCTGTTGGACAATCGACAACGCAAAAGTGTGGCGCCGCCCCGTTACCACAATCACTTCCACTCCTTCAGCCTGGGCGCGGCGCAGCGCCGCCAGGTCAGCCGGTGAAATCTGAAACTCGGGATTCAGCAGGGTGCCGTCGATATCAACGGCCAGCAGGCGGATAGGCAGGCTCACTTTGATGAGTTTATCATTTGAGTTGTACGGGCAACCGCTCTCAGAGCAGCTTTCGGGAGCTACTCACCCTCCGGCCCCCTGAGCCCATTCGTTTACGCGGTCGCATGCTATAGTGCGCAACAAACTCATGGGATCACTGCTCTATCTGTTTTTTCCCTGGGGACTGATCCAACAGGCGGTGGCGATTGTTCATTTTATCCGACGCCGGCCGGATTCTTTTTGGCTGTGGATCATTCTTTTCGGTGGGGGTCTGGGCGCGCTCGTCTATATCGCGGTTGAAGTGATACCGGATGCGGGCCTGCTGCGGCAGTCCTTCAAAGTATTTCCCCGGCGCAAACGCATTCGCGAACTTGAAGCTGCCATCCTCGATAATCCATCCGCCGGCAATTATGAAGAGCTGGCTGATCTCTATTTAGAGG
>CATPBY010000206.1 GCA_955652845.1 uncultured Terriglobales bacterium
ACTTTGACTAGTACGGGGGGGATTTCCCGCCGGGTCTCGATAGGGATCGAGTAGTCGCCAAGATGATCGCGCAAAGTTCCGACGATGGTGTCCCCGATTTCCCCCAGGGCGGCCGCAACTTCGGGGCCCAGCTCGCGATCCGACAACCGATCCAGTAAATCGGGTACCAGCCGCCGTTTTCGCAGCTTTCCTACCGATCGAACCGCTTCTTTAACCACCCCAGTATCAGAATCTGCGAGCAGATTTGAGAGCAGGGGATCGAAACAGTCCGGTAGCATGCCAAGTACCCGAGCCGCCTCGATCCTGGTCCGCTGACCTTCCAATCCCTGTTCTCCGACCATGGTCGCCAGAATCTGTTGCGCGGCTTCCAGATTCTGGGCGTCTCCGGGCCTGGCCAGAAAAGCCACCATGGCGGAGCGTACCGAGAAACCAGCGAAATCACCCGCCTCCTCGATCAGTTCAAGCGGATCCACGTGGGCGTGGTAGGTCAAGTACAGAAGGGCTTCTGTACGGACATTGAGGTCAGGATCCCGCAGCAGCCGTTCCATATCCGGCCGCACCGTCTTGTCGTCTGATGCTGACAGAATTGTGATGGCTTTGCGGCGGATTTCGGGCGATGAGTGGCTCAACAGGCTTCGCACCACGGGATGAGCCGCTCTCTGCCGCTCTACCTCAAACAAACTCAGGGCGTAAAGAATATCTTTCGGGTCAGAAGCCGAAAGCCCGTTTGCCATCAACTCTGCAGTTGAACGGTCCAGAACCGAAGTAGAGGCTTGTTCGACGTCCACCCGGTGTTGAGTGATGCTTTCCTTCAGGGTAACGACGTATTGCTTGCGCACGACCGAGACTGCCGCGAGCCACACGCTGACCAGCACCAGGGCAATCCAGCTGATCTGACGTGCAGGCAGGTGAAGAGTGGTGGCAAAGATCAGAACTGTCAATCCTGAGAGGCCGTCGCCTAACCTCCAGACCACGGTATCAATGAACCATTTCACCTGTATTTTGAGCCGGGCTGGCAACGGCAGGTAAAGCAATTCTGCGGTGGACTTGTCGAGGGAGTACCGCAACACCTGGTCGCAGCTTTTGAGCCCGACCGCAGCTGCCAGATTGCCAAAAGCCAGCAGACCAGCCGAACCGAGAAAAACGGTGGAGGGAAGTACGAACAGCGCGGTGCCGATGCCGAACCTGCGCAGAAATCTGGAAGTCAGCAGTAATTGAAACAACAGCGATAATATGCCGGCATAAAAGTTGAAGTTCCCCAGAAAGATTGCCAGAGCGTCTTTTCTTACCAGGGCTTGTTGCGCAATGGCCAGAAATTGCCAGCCGGTTAAGGTAGTCACCAGAGACGATACGCAGATTACGGCGGCGATGGCCCGCAAATATGGAGAAGCGAACACCAGTCGCATGCTCTGGTGCAGGTTGCGAGGTCCGGTTTCGCCAGCGCCTTCCGCGATTTCATTTCCGCAGCCAACGGCGACTTGCCCACTGCGCCAGATCAAAACCACCAAGCCGGCGCAGATCAGGACGAAAACTGCCATTCCCACCAGCAAGCTTTCCGTGCCATATATCTTGGTGATGGTCTTCGAGAAGTAACCGGAAAAAATCCATCCCGCGACTCCTCCGCCACCCACCATCCCGAACACGCGCTTGGCCTCGCGCGTGGTCAAGACGTAGTTTGCCAGAGTCCAAATCTGGGTAGGAGCGAGAACTCCGAAAATTTTTACCCAGATGTAAAACGCAGGAAACAGCCAAATCAGACGGGAGTAATAGTGGGCCAACACCCAGAACAGCGCGCAATTGCTGGCAAAAAACAACATGCTGCCGAGCAGCAGATTGCGCAAAAAAACTCGCCGCGCAATCAGCACATAGCCCGCGACCACAACTGCTACCAGCACCGAACTGGAAATATCAGCATAGGCGAGGTGTCTCGCCTGGAAGCGGGAGAGAAATAAGGCAGCGGCCGCAACCCCACCAATCTTGTAGGCGCTGATTACGAGGAATAAAGAGGAACAAAGGAGAGTGCCGCGTCCCAGGTCTCCGGAGTGAATGTTCAGCGCGCGCTCGATCCACCGTTTCATCGGAAGAAGCCTTTCATCACTTGGCTCTATCGCGGTGTGGCCACCGGCTGAGCAACTTCCTCCTTTTGTGCGGGTACGAGAACTGTCTGTTGGTCCATGTAGACCGCAGTGTATGCATTGTCTTGAATCTGCAGGGCTGAAGCTCGCCCTCCAGGGTAGTAGCTGCTGAGCATACCTGTGTCGATGAGAAAAGTCCGATCACCAAAGCGCGGCCGGATACGCCCGCCTTTCTGCACGGTATGTCCCACCACAATGCGGGTGGCCTTTAAAGAATCCAGAATCTTGCCCATCTGGGTCGCGCCTTCTTCGTCGCCCCACTGGTCATAGCCGCGAAACCATAGTGGGCCGTCTTCCTTTATGCTGAGCCAGTCGCCATAACTCAGCAGGAATTGTGTGAGCCGTTGTTGCCGTGGCCCGTTCGACGCCACCAATCCTTTGCGCTCCGCCGTAATTTCCGCCTGGACGACCGCAGTAATCTCCCGCAGGTTAAAAAAAGGCAAAATTATGTCGGCTTCCTGCAGAAACTGCTTAGTAGAGTCAAATTGTTTTAGTTCGTCCCGGATCTTGGCATTGATCGCATCAGGTTTCATCTTGGCTACATTAGGACTGATTCCGCCATGCAGAAAGATCACTCCGCCCACGTCAGCCACTGCAGAGTGTTCCCGCAGCCACTTGCCGTAGGTCCCATTCGGACCGAAGGCGTCGCGCTGCTCGATGTAGCCTGCTGGATGCCGCGTCATCCATTCTGCTTCGGTCAACTCCATGGGCTGGGGAAGTTCGCTCATAAGCGCTGCGTGACTATTGCGCCATTTCACGTATGTTTGGTAAGCAGACTTCTGACGCTGTTCGGAATTGGCATCCGCGAAACTGGCAAAGTTCCCGGGCGTAACATAGCGCAGGTCGCCCATGATATTCATCACTTCATGGTTGCCTAACAGGCTTACCAGCCGTCCGCCGGCCTGCGACGCTTCCGGCTCCAGCGCCATCATCAGATCAAGGACCTGGCGTGGCTTTGGACCTCGGTCCAGCAGATCTCCAACTTGCACCAGGGTAGTCTTGCCGCCGCTCCAGTGATGCTGGGCGTCAATGATCCCCACCTTTTGCAGAAGTGCAGTAAAGTCGTCGAAATCTCCGTGAACGTCACCGATCGCTGTCACGGACGCGGGAGGGTTGTCCGCAGGCTTGGGAGAACCGGCCCATACCAGGCCAGCGAACAGCAGAAAAAGAACAAGCGAAATAAATATGCGGCGCGGAGAAACCCGGACGGGGCCTGTCACTTCTCTGCCTCCATTCAGCCAGCACTGCTCGAGGGCGGAACTCCCTGTGGACGCCGCATCTTAGGACGACCAGAAGTGGAAGTCAACAAACAGCTGAGATTTGTTAAGTGTGCCCCCAGTGCAGTATTTTTCGCGGGCGCATTGAGATTTGGAGGCGGCCGCCCCTACGCGCGAAGCCGAGAGGTTAAATTACGAATTCAGTCGCACCCGGATTCTCTCCAGAAGCTCAGACCCAGCTTGCCCTGCATCGAGAGTCGAGAATTCATTGCCCAGTTCCAAAACTGGCAGGTTGGCACAGGCCTTGCGAAACGCCTGCTGCGTTCCGGGAGATGCGGTCAAATTCGGGCCTAGCACGGTCAGATTGGGGCGCGTTGCCTTCAGCAGAATCAATGAATCATGCAGGCTGGTGTTTGTAAGCACGTTGTAGCCGGCATTGCGCAGTAGTTCGCGCAAGTATGCCAGGACATCCACAGATTGGTCCACGCATAGCAGGTTCGGCCCCGCGACCGAGGCTCGTTCCCAGCTGCCTTTGTGACTGTAAAACGCTGAGACCGCCTCTTCCTCGGAGGCGTGAGTGTCGAATAACTTGATGAGGTTTGTGATCTGCAGGACTTTGTCGACGGGCTGAGGCACGTTGCATAGTTTCAAATCCCCGTGGCCTCTCCGGGTACTGGTCAGCAGTCGTACCAGCGTGCCCAGTCCGCTGCTATCGATAAAAACCACCTCGCCAAGGTGCAGTATGAACGCGCTGCGGTCCTGGCTGAGGCCCCGAATATGTTCGCGCAAGGACTCGGTTTCAGCGCCGGCAACAATACGTCCGCTGCAGCGTACGATCGTAACGTCTCCAACCGCGCGCGTTTCCAGTGACAGCGGCATTATTTGTCCTCGCCGACCTGAATAAGGCCTCAGACGGCGCCATTATATTCGCGCCCGAATCACATTGAAAACACGTCTAGCTGGCTCAGTCAGGAATTTGCGGTTCGGATGGGCGTGTGTATAACTATGGGGCGGTAAGGGTCTGCAGGCGTGCCAAATAAGCAGGTAGAAGTCCGGTGAGTGCAAAACAAAACGCCCCAGGACTCGGTAAAGTCATGGGACGTTAGTCGAACAGCCCTCCCCCGAAGTCTGCTCACGAACTACACTAAAGCTTCGGGGGATACTGGGGAATGGCCCGAACGGGCCACTCACAGCACGATAGTGGGGGTCGGTTGCGCTAACCTTTTCGTGATCCAAGTACCAGAGCCAGAACCCCTCCGGCGACCAGAACGATGCCCACAGCCGGTGGCAATTTCTCGCTGGTTTCGGTCTGGACGCCGATCTTGGTATCCCCGATCTTGACGCCGTGGTTTTCGCTATGTGGAACCGGCACGACAAAAGCGAGCAAGCCTAACATCAGAAGCACTACGCCGATAAGTGGAATGCCCTTCATGCGGGAGCTCCTATCCAGGTGGCGAACCGTGGCGACACGCTTTTCAAGGTACTGGATTGCGTCCCTGAATCACGCGGATCAGCACGACTACGATCGCCACGACAAGAAGAATGTGAATGTAACCGCCCAGGGTGTACGAACTCACCATTCCCAGCAGCCACAGCACCAGAAGTATCACAAAAATCGTCCAGAGCATGTCTTATTCCTCAATTGTGATTTATCGCCGCTGCGCCTTTTCCTTGTAAAAGCGCGAGGATTGTAGCATACGCTGGAATTCTTTTCGTGTGATTGGAGGCATTTCGCTCAGTCCTTATGTCTCTCATCGAACTGAATTCCTGATGCATCTCGAACCCCCAGCAATGCCATCTGAAACGACGCGTAAATGACGTTTCTTAAGGAGACCAACGATGGCGGATGAAAAGAATCCCGGCCAGATGTCAGATGATCGCAACCAGCAGTCAAACCAGAAGCAAAACAACCCCTTCAGTGAACAGGAGAAGCATGGCGACGAGCAGCAACGGCGGGCTCCTGGCAGCGAACAGGAGTACCAGGGCGGCCAGTCGGACCAGCGTCAAGCTCCGGGCGTTGAAGAGGATGAAAACGAACAACCGGAACGGAAAAGAGCTTAGCTGTAACCAAACCATCTGGAGGGGCAGTGAATAGCCCCTCCAGTTTTCTAATTCAATTTCGCGCCATCTGGGTCTCGCCAGCCGAACTGTCCGCAATTTTCTGAAGGGCGAAAGCCAATCCCATACAGAACCAGAACACCACCATGGCCTCGGCATCACCGAAGTCGTACTGCACCATTGCAATTGCCAGGAACGCGACCAGTCCTCCTAAAACCCCGGAACTGATTCCCTCGGCGAACCAATCCACGTTCCGCACTTTGCCCCGCAGTCGCAGCAAGAAAGCGAAGTACTCACCCATCAGCCAGAACCAGATCGCCAGCGCAGGAAGCCCACATTCCACCGCCAGTTGGATCGGAGTTGAATGGAAATGACTCTTGAGGTCAAAACGGCGATAAGCCTCAAGATCCCAGCGCCGCCAGTCTCCGGCAACGCTGTCGAGACCGACGCCGAACAGGGGATGGGCCCGAATCAGATTTAAGCTGTCCCTCCACATCAGCAGGCGATATTCAGTACCCGGATCGCTGGCGTCGAAGAGCGCCAACGCTCTGTGCTTTCCCACCCAGTACATGCCAAGCGCTGCAATCAGGGTGAATACCAGCACTATCACTACCGCATTCTTACGGCCTGTTCGCAGCAGGGCGATCAATAGGGCGCCTGCAAACAGGCTTAACAAAGAAATCCGGGTGAGGGTGAGGGCCAGCGCCGCAGTGATAGCGACAAAGGCCATGAACAAGAAAATCCGCAACCTCAAGCTGGAATTACCGCCCGCCAGACACATCCCCCAGCACAGCAATCCGGCGAGGACCAGAACCTCTGAATAAGGGAAATAGTGCTTCAGGAAGCCCTCGGCCCGAAGGGGGCGAGCCACAATCAACCTTATCCCCGGTTGGCGCAGCGCGCGGACTAATACGTCTTGCCGGAGGCTCGAAATTGTCACGCGCTTCGAAGGAGAACCACGACTCACTAAAAGCTGCAATCCACGCTCCGGAGGCATTTGATCGAGCAGGCTGAACAGTTGCTGGGGAGTACGCGTCGAGTTGCCATTTATCCGAATGATAATGTCATCTGGTTCCAAACCAAGTGTGGCCAGCGGGACAGATAAAGTTCGATCTCCAACTGGCCTAACGCCTATCCCAAAGGTGTACTGCCACCCGGTGTGGATAACACTCACCAGGCATGCCCCGAGCAATAAGCCTGCCAGGATTTTCAGTTGCCGGAGGCTGCTGAGTGACTGAAACATAACCACAGCGAGCAGCAGCAGGGTTACGGTACGCATCCTGCCCCAACTGAGCAAAGGTTCGCTCGAAAGCGCGGTAGAGATGCCAGAGAACAAAAGGAAGAACACAAGCGGCAGCCCCAACGGCTGGCGACAAAGCTTGCGTTTGCCGGCACAAATTAGAATCAGCCAGAATACCGTCGCAGCGCGAAAGCAATTAACCGCGCCCTTCGTGGATAGAGGCGCGCATAAGGCGACTCCTGCCACCGCGATAAAAACCGCTTTGTCGAACCAGCGGGCCCAGCCTTCAGGCGTCTGGCTGCAGTCTGGATGCATGGCGGTGGCATTGGCTCTTAGATTCGCCTCACTCTGTGTATTTTCCGAACCTGTGAGGTTGGACTTTTGCAATGTTATGTGCGTAGCCACTGTGCTTGGGGTATGCTAAATCGTCTGAATTGATGCAGGCGCAGAAATGTTTGCTCGTCGCGCGCGACTGATTGCCTCCAGCTTCGTAGTGAACGACCTCATTCCCACTGCGGTGGCATTCCTTTTAGCCTATGGACTCCGGGTGTGGGCCGGAAGCCAGGGCTGGCTGCACAATCCCGCCATCTACTCGTTTAACACATATCTGCCGATATTGCTGGCTGCGCTGCCAGTCTTTCCATTC
>CATPBY010000207.1 GCA_955652845.1 uncultured Terriglobales bacterium
ATCCCGACGTCGCCGACACTTACACCCAGATCATTACTCAGTGGCCAGGACACGCCGCGGAAGAAATCGAGCAGCAGATTACGGTGCCGCTCGAAGTTCAGTTGAATGGCGTTGCCCACATGACCCACTTACGTTCGACTTCACTGGCTGGGCTGTCGGTGATCACCATCATTTACGACGACGAAATCAGCACTCTGAATGCGCGCCAGGAAGTGATCGATCGTCTGCAGCAGGTCACGTTGCCGCAAGGTGTTAACCCAGGCCTTGGGCCGGATTACAGTCCGACCGGACAAATCCTGTTCTACACCTTGCAGAGCACGAATCCAAAATTCGACGTGATGGAACTCAAAGCGCTCAATGATTGGTTTGTCGTCAATCAGCTGAAGTCGGTGCGCAATGTCGTGGACGTTAACCCCTTCGGCGGGCCGACCCGTGAATATCAGGTGAGAATTGATCCCGGGAAACTCGTGGCCTACGGTTTGTCGCTTGCCCAGGTTGAACAGGCGCTGGCTGCAAACAATGTCAATGCGGGCGGAGGTTTCATCGAGCGCGGAGAACAGGCCCTGAATGTACGTGCCGTCGGCTTGATGGCAACTACCAGCGACATCGGCGCCACCGTGGTAAAGGCTGCGAACGGCACGCCGGTGCGGGTCCGTGATTTGGCCGAAGTCGTGCAATCGCCCAAGGTGCGGCTTGGACAACTGGGCAAAACTATCCGTCATGAAGACGGAACCGTTATCAATGACGACGATGTGGTGGAAGGCATTGTTCTTTTGCGTAAGGGAGCTGAAGCAGACGCCACGCTCGATGCGCTTCATCAAAAGATCGGGGAATTGAACGGGACAACGGGCAAGCAGCGGCTGCTGCCCGCGGGAGTGAAGTTCGTTTCCCACCTCGATCGCAGCGATCTTGTTCACTACACCACGCATACAGTCTTGCGGAATCTTACGGACGGCGTGCTACTGGTCACTCTGGTCCTGTTCCTGTTTTTGGGCAATGTCCGAAGCGCGCTCATTGTGACTGTCACTATTCCTTTCTCTCTTCTATTTGCCGCTATTCTTCTGGATCTGAATCACATTCCGGCGAACTTGCTGTCTCTCGGGGCTCTTGATTTTGGCATGGTTGTCGATGGTTCCGTGGTGATGGTGGAAAATATCCTGCGTCACTTTGAATTCGGCCGCGGCAAGAAAACATTTCTGGAAATTATCGGCACTGCGGCGCACGAGGTCCTGAAACCAGTTTTTTTTGCCCGTATCATCATTATCGTTTCCTATCTGCCTATTTTTACCCTGCAGCGGGTGGAGGGTCGCCTGTTCCGGCCGATGGCATGGACTGTGGCATTCGCACTGTTAGGTGCTTTGTTGTTCGCTTTGCTGATCGCTCCCGTTCTCTGCACTTTTCTTTTTAAAGACACAATCAGGGAATGGCGGAACCCTGTCTTGCACTTTCTGCAGGAGCGCTATGCCCAGACCCTGGATTGGTGCTTTGATCACCTGAAAATCATCCTCGGCTTCGGCGTGGCCGCATTAGCCCTGATGCTGTTCCTTAATTTTTCGGGAGTGATCGGCTCTGAATTTTTGCCGCATCTGGATGAAGGCGCGATTTGGATCCGCGGCACACTCGCTCCCAGCACCGGCCCTACGGCGGGAATAGCCATGGCGAAACAAGCGCGCCTGATGTTGGCCAACTTCCCCGAAGTGACTCAGGTGGTCAGCCAGGTAGGTCGCCCCGACGATGGCAGCGACGCCAGCGGTTTCTACAACACGGAATTTTTCGTTGATCTGCTGCCCCGCGGCAGGTGGCGATCGCAGTTCAAAAGCAAAGACGATCTGATCGCATCCATGGATTCCGAACTCAACAAATTTCCCGGAGTGGACTGGAACTTTTCTCAGCCGATTTCTGACAATGTGGAAGAAGCAGTCAGTGGCGTGAAGGGAGAATTAGCGGTAAAACTGTTCGGCCCGGACCTGAAGGTGCTGGAAACCAAAGCGGATGAAATGCAAAACGTAATGAGCAAAATCAGAGGAATTGCGGACCTTGGCACATTCCAGGTGCGCGGCCAACCCAACGTGAATCTGGTTGTCGATCGGGCTACGGCTGATCGCTTCGGCATCAATGTCAGCGACATTCAAGATGCCGTCGAGACTGCGGTAGGGGGGAAGGCCGTCAGCCAGATTTTGATTAACGAGCAGCGTTACGATCTCACCGTCCGCTATCAGGAGCCGTTTCGAAAGTCTATCGACGACATCGCCAGTATTCGTATCCTGGCGCCGTCGGGTGAACGCGTATCACTCGGGCAGCTCTGCCATATCAACCTTGAGGATGGAGCCTCGACCATCTACCGCGAGGGCAACTCCAGATATATAGCAATCAAGTACAGCGTTCGCGGACGCGATCTGGGCAGCACAGTGCGTGAAGCGATAGAACAGGTCCGGCAGAAAATTCAATTTCCGGAAGGCTACCATCTTGACTGGACGGGCGAATACGAAAGCCAGCAGCGCGCCAATCGGCGACTAGCATTCATCGTGCCAATTACGCTCCTGTTGATGTCGTTCATTCTTTACTCGGCGTTCGACTCGTGGAAATGGGTCGGCCTGATCTTCGCCGTGGTCGCACTGTCGCCCCTGGGCGGCGTGCTCTCGCTGCTCGTAACCGGCACGCACTTCTCTGTGTCGTCCGGCCTCGGCTTTCTCGCGCTGACCGGCGTCTCCGTAGAAATTGGCGTCATCATGGTCGAATACATCAATC
>CATPBY010000208.1 GCA_955652845.1 uncultured Terriglobales bacterium
ATTCAGGCGCAACTGTCCTTCGCCAACATTCTTCATCTGCGGCAAAGCTTCGTATATCAATAACTTTGCCCGAGTTTTGGGGTTGCCTGCCGCCGCGGTTTCTGAAAAAATACGTCAGGATCCCCCATGTCGCAAATCGGCAGTTTTGCGCTCCTGCTTGCGCTGGCCTTGAGCGCTTACTCGTTCCTGGCTGGACTGCTGGCCCTGGCACGTCCGGGCATGGGGTCGGATCGTCTGGGGGAAACCGCGCGGCGCGCCGGGATTGCCGTCTTTGCCGTGATTTTTCTGGCCGCGATGGTCCTGGTCATCTCCGCCTTCCAGGATGATTTTTCCATCGCCTACATTCTTCATCACAGCAATCGTGATCTACCCGCGCCTTATAAGTTCGCAGTCCTCTGGTCAGGACAGGAAGGCTCGCTGCTTTTTTGGTCATTACTTCTCTCTGCCTACGGTCTAGTGCTGCGGCTTCGTCACCAGACTGACAGCCGGCTCTTTGCCTACGCGTCGGTCATTATTGCTGCAGTGCAGGTCTTCTTCCTGCTGCTGCTGAATTTCGCAGCCCACCCGTTTGCCATTGTGCAGGGCACGCTGCCCGCCGACGGTAACGGCCTCAACCCGCTGCTTCAATATCCGGAAATGGTGATTCATCCGCCCATGCTGTATTTGGGATACGTGGGATTCACCGTGCCCTTCGCTTTCGCTCTGGGAGCGCTTGCCATGCGGTATCCCGGTGAAAAATGGATTCATATCACCCGCCGCTGGACCATGGTGACCTGGGGATTCCTTACCTGTGGCGTCTTTCTTGGCGCTCATTGGGCCTACTCGGTGCTGGGATGGGGGGGCTACTGGGGATGGGACCCGGTCGAGAACGCCTCATTTATGCCCTGGCTGACCGGCACTGCCTTCCTGCACTCGGTGATGATGCAGGAAAAGAGGGGTATGCTGAAGGTGTGGAACATGTGGCTTATCTTCGTCACGTTCATGCTTTCGATCTTTGGCACTTTTCTCACCCGCAGCGGAGTCGTCAGCTCAGTCCATGCCTTCGCGCAATCTTCGATTGGCAACTGGTTTGTCGCCTTTCTTGCGATCATTCTCTTAACCTGCATTTTTTTCTATGTGAAGAACCGCACCCATTTGCAAAGCGAACACCGGCTGGAATCGCTGGTCTCGCGTGAGTCCAGTTTCCTGTTCAACAATCTGCTGTTTGTTTTGTTCTGCTTCACAGTGCTCTGGGGTACGCTGTTCCCCATTCTCTCGGAGTGGGTCCAAGGCCATAAGATCACCGTCGGTCCACCCTTTTACAACCATGTAACCATTCCAGTGGTACTGCTGCTTCTGCTGCTCACCGCTGTTGGTCCATTGCTCGCCTGGCGAAGGACTTCACTTGAGAGTTTGAAACGCAACTTCCTGTGGCCGACCCTGGGCGCCGTCTTGGTGGGTATTTTGATGGTCAGCTTCGGCGTCCGCCCCTGGAATGACATCTCGTATTTTTATGCGCTGATGGCAGCGATGTTGGCGGCCTTGGTAGTCCTCACGGTAGTCTCAGAATTCGTGCGAGGCGGCCGCGTCATTTCGCGGCATACCGGTCAGAATCTGTTGTCCTCCATGTTTCAGCTGTGGCGCCGGAACACCCGCCGCTACGGTGGCTACATCGTGCACTTCGGCGTAGCTATTGTGGTGATCGGCATTCTTGGCACCCCCTTCAACCGTGAAGCGGAAAAAGAAATGGGTTACGGCGACCAGATGAAGATCGGTCCTTACACTCTGGTCTGCCAGTCGTACACCCAGGAGGATAATCCCAATTATCGCAACGAATGGGCCATCATCAACGTTTTCAGAGGCAGCCAACAGATTACAACTCTCTATCCCGAGCGGCGCTTCTACAAAGCCAGTCAACAGACGCAGACCATTCCGCAGATTCACCCGACCGTCAAAGAAGACCTTTTCCTGGTCAGGGATCTTTATCTGGTCTATGAGGGAGTCAATACAGATACGGGTCGTCCGATCATCAAAGCCCATCTCAACCCGTTGGTGATGTGGATCTGGATCGGAGCTCTAGTGATGATCTTCGGAACGATCACCGCACTGGTGCCAAATGCCGCGCCAGCGCGGGTACTGGCCCCGGCGCGGATCGAAGTCGAGCCGGTCACAGCAGGAAGTTAACCTTTGAGGGTACACGCGACAGCGATGATTTCCCGCAAGCTGAAGTCGAATCGCCCCATCCAGATCTCATTGCTCTTGTTCGCCGTCATGACATTGATTGCAGCTGGGGACGAAGACGCTCGTTTCAACCAGTTGGGCCATAAGCTCATGTGCGTGTGTGGCTGCACGCAAGTGCTGCTGGAATGCAATCACGTGGGATGCCCGCTGTCCGACGGTATGCGAGGAGAGCTCGCGGCGGCCATGAACCGGCCCGACAGTGACGACCTGGTCCTGCAATCCTTTGTTCAGAAATATGGGCCTACGGTGTTGATCGCGCCGACTACAACGGGCTTTAATCGCCTTGCCTGGATAATGCCATATCTGGCGCTGGCGCTTGGGCTCACCACCGTTATGCTGGTCGTTCGGACCTGGAAGGCGCGTCCGATGGTTATTCCTGCCGGCAGCGTTCCGGCTGTCAGCGGCTCTAAGCTCGACCAGTTCCGCGAACAAGCCCGAAGGGACACGGAAGAAGTATGAGTATCCTCATCTGCGCCCTGGTAACCATCGGCGTCTTGTTCTATGTGTTTTACCTGCCGGGCAAGTTGCACTTCGGCCCGGAGAAGACACGAGTGGTGTATCTCCGTGAACGTAAAGATGTAGTGTACGAAAACCTGCGGGACTTGAACTTCGAATACAAAGCAGGAAAGTTTCCCGACACTGATTACCAGACAATGAAAACATCTCTGGAAGAAGAGGCTGCCGCTATCCTCGCCGAAATTGCGCAGCTTGAAGGAAATGCGACGTCCTTGCGCAGCAATAGACAAGGAACAAGAATTTGAAATTGCCATCCCTGCCTCAGTCGGAGCGGGCGCCCTCGGAAGCCTGCCCTGAGCGAAACCGAAGAATTTGGGTTGAGCGGACCCCCAGCTGGCTGCAACATGCTTGGCTGCCGATCTTTTGTTTCATTCTTGCGACTTTCTGCTCCGCTGAAACCCTCACCGGCACGGTGAGAAACGGCACCACCAACACCCCCGCTGTTGGTGACGAGGTTGTACTGATCAAGCTAGCCCAGGGAATGGAGGAAGCCGCCCGCACCAAAACTGACGCCAAGGGAAATTTTACTTTCAATTTAGACGACGCCGGCGCACCGCACCTGATTCGAGCCATTCATCAGGGCGTCACTTACCATCGCATGGCCCCTCCTGGAAGCACGTCGGTTGAGGTCCAGGTGTACGACTTTTCCAAGCAAGTTTCCGGCATCAGCGTGACCGCGGACCTGATGTACCTGCAAGCGGGCAAGGGAGAGCTGGCCATCATGCGCATGTTTGCGGTGGACAACTCGTCCAAACCACCGCGAACCCAGATGAACGAACACAACTTCGAGTTCTATCTTCCCAGCGGCGCGCAGATCGATTCAGCACAGGCCCAGACATCGGGCGGACAAGCGGTCAACACAGCGCCGGTTCCGGAAGCAGAGAAAGGACGCTACGCCTTTGTCTTTCCTTTGCGTCCAGGCACAACTCAGTTTCAGGTCACCTTCCACGTTCCTTACGAGGGAAAAGCTGACATTGATCCGAAGCCGCTGTACGCGCTGGAACACTTCGTGGTTATTCTGCCGCAATCGATGCAGTTTTCGTCAGCTCAAGCCGGAGTGTACCAGGAGAAACAGCCGCCGACCCCGCCTGGCGCGATTGCGGAGGTAGCAGCGAAAGTCAAACCTGGCCAACCTTTAGCATTCGCAATATCCGGAAACGGCATGCTGCAGGAGGAAACCTCGACAAATGAAGGGGATGGTTCGGGAACTGTTGCCGCGCCGCAGGCCCGGGCCCGTGATACCCGCCCCGGCGGAGGGCTGGGACCACCTATCGATGCCCCTGATCCATTGGAGAAATATCGCTGGTACATTCTCGGGGGATTCGCAGTCGTGTTGACGGCAGGCGCGGTCTTTATCGCACGCCGTTCGAAAACTTCTTTCGTTACGGATATTCCGTCTGATGTCGTGAAGTCCGCGGATTCAGCGAAAACCGCCGGAGGTTCCGGGCTGTTGCTCGAGGCCCTCAAGGAAGAGCTCTTCCAGTTGGAGATCGATCACAAGCAGGGGCGCATCGCACAGCCCGAGTATGCGAAAGCCAAAGCCGCGCTGGATGCCACTCTGGAACGCGCACTTTCCCGTACCTCAGCAAAATGAGGCTTGGCTCAGGTTGAATCCGTCCCTCCTGCGCACCATCTAATAATCAGTACCAGGAATGATTTTATGGGAAACACCTTCAAGACTGCGCTGTTGCTGACGGCCATGACGCTGCTGCTGATGGCGATCGGACGCGCCTTCGGCGGCAGTAATGGAATGCTGCTGGCGCTGGGTATCGCGGCGGTGACCAACTTCGTCGCGTACTTCTTCTCTGACAAGATTGCTCTTGCCACTTATCGCGCTCAATCGGTCACTCGCGATGAGTTGCCGCGAGTTTACGATGTCGTCGAACGATTGACCCAAAAAATCGGCCTGCCTATGCCCAAGATTTATGTGATCCCTACTGATTCCCCTAACGCCTTCGCGACCGGCCGCAACCCGGCGCACGCCTCGGTAGCGGTGACCCAGGGAATCCTGAATTTGCTGAGTGATGAGGAACTGGAAGGAGTGCTGGCACACGAATTGGGACACGTGAACAACCGGGACATTCTGATCAGTTCGATCGCAGCCACCATTGCAGGCGCGATCACATATTTAGCCCGCTTTGGCTTTTTCTTCGGAGGAATGGGCGGCGATCGCGAAGATCGTCGTGGCGGAGGCCTGAGTTCGATCTTGATGCTGATCCTGGCTCCCGTGGCGGCCATGCTCATACAACTGGCGGTGTCGCGTTCGCGCGAATACCAGGCTGACGCCACTGGCGCGCACTTTACTGGCAACCCTTATGCCCTGGCGAATGCGCTGGCGAAACTGGACGCCTATTCGCATCGTCTGCCAATGGCGGGCACGCCCTCTACCGCCCATCTCTTCATTGTGCAACCGCTTCTGGGGATGAATTTTGGCAGCCTGTTTTCTACTCATCCTCCGATTGCTAAGCGCATCGAACGCCTGACGGGAAGGCCGGCGGAGTTTCCTCAGGTTCGCTGAAATACCAGTCCGCGACTCGGACTGCGTGACGTTGGTAACCAGTGCAGCGAACTTCTGCATAGTAAGATTTATTCTCATGTCTCCGGAAACCGCTACCGCTGCATCTCACCGAGCGGCACAACTGGAAAGCACTCTGCGCAAGGTCATTCGCGGCAAGGATGACATTATCCGTCTCGCTCTGGTTTCAATGATGGCACGCGGCCATCTGCTCATTGAAGGGGTGCCGGGCGTGGGTAAGACCACTCTTGCCCAGGCAATCGCGCGGGCTCTCGATTGCAGTTTTCAGCGGGTCCAGTTCACCAGCGACATGTTGCCTTCCGACGTCCTGGGAATTTCAATCTACTCCGCCATCGAACAGGAATTTGAGTTCAAACGGGGACCGATATTTACCAATGTACTTTTGGCGGACGAAATCAATCGCACGACGCCGAAAACGCAGTCTGCCCTTCTGGAAGCCATGAATGAAGGCCAGGTCACTGTGGACGCTCATAGTCATCCACTGCCGCAGCCGTTTCTTGTCATCGCAACTCAGAATCCGGTGGAGCATCATGGAACGTATCCGCTCCCGGAGTCCCAACTTGATCGTTTTCTGATGCGGCTGCGGATGGGCTATCCCGACGGCAACGCAGAGCGCGAAATTCTGCGCTCGGAAGCGGGGACGGCGCAGTTGGATATTCTGGAGCCCGTAATCAGTGGCGCCGATGTGCTGGAAATGCAGCAGGCAGTGAAGCAAGTTCGCGTGGACGATTCGCTCGTCAGCTATACCCTGGCTATTGTTCACAAAACTCGTGAATCTGAAAACTTCTCCCTGGGCGTGTCGCCGCGGGGCTCGCAAATGCTCTATCGCGCTGCCCAGGCGATGGCTTTTCTGGACGGCCGCACCTTCTGTGTCCCGGAAGATTTCAAGCCCTTAATCGTGCCTGTATTCGCTCACCGCGTAGTGGCAAGCGGCTTGTACTCTTCTACCATGAAGAACTCAGAGCAGACGGAGCAGGTTATCCACGAAATCGTGAAAAGCGTGCCAGTGCCGTTATAGCGACTGTGTCACCCTGAAGCGCGCGTCCGCCATCCTGAGCAAAGAGGGAAGTACGTAATGGCCTTTTCCGGCGCTGGCTTTCCGCTTGCCGGCCCTGCATAATTCTGAGCGTGTCCTTTCTCCGTTTCCTCATGCTGCTCTCGTTGATTGTGTGGGTTGGAGGGCTGATATTTTTCCCTGTCGTCGCACAAACCGCCTTCGCTGTTCTTCCGACGCGCCACCTCGCAGGATCGGTGGTTGGCCGGTCGCTCGGCGTCTTGCACTGGATGGGAATCGTCTCCGCAGCGGTCTTCCTTGCCAGCTCCCTGCTCTACAATCGCCAGACTAGTGGCGCGGTACATCCGTTGGCCGGCCGCCACGTGCTCGTCTGCCTCATGCTCGCGCTCACTCTGATTTCGCAATTCGGCATTATTCCGCGCATGGATACTCTACGAGGACAGATCCCTGGGGAAATCGATTCTGTTCCTTTGGATGATCCTTTCCGGATGCAGTTCGACGCTTTGCATCTGTGGTCAACGCGCCTGGAGGGTGGAGTGCTCCTGCTTGGCCTGGTGGTTGTGTACCTGACCTCCCGGTCCCTAATCTAGATCGCCTGCTATCATCTCTCTCACACCTCTATGAAAACCGGCATCATCGGCCTACCCCAGGTGGGCAAGACGTCTTTATTCGGAATTCTGACCAAAGCGAACGTATCCGCCCAAGCCTATGCCAATCCTCGCGAGCCACATATCGGAGTCGCTAAAGTGCCAGACGACCGCCTCGACCGGTTGGCTGCGCTCTATAACCCCAAGAAACTCACGCACGCTTCCGTCGAATACGTCGACGTAGGCGCGATTGGCCAGGAAGCACTGAAGGAAAGCGCCTACCTCGGTCATCTACGCAATGTGGACGCGCTTGCCCATGTGGTCCGCGCATTCGATGATCCTTCCATCCCTCACGTCGGACCGGTTGATCCTCTGCGGGATATTAAGAATGTCGAATTCGATCTCATGGTCAGCGACCTTGGCCAGATTGAAAAGCGTCTGGAGAGACTGGAAAAAGATCTGAAGAAGATGCGCTCACCTGAGCTTGAGAAAGAATTCGAACTGATCAAGCGGGCCAACGCTCATCTCGGATCCGAGCGTTCGTTGCGTGAGATGGAAATGACGCCCGAGGACAAGAAGCGGCTGCGCGGCTTTATGTTCCTCAGCGAGAAACCCATTCTCTATGTACTGAACGTGAACGAGAGTACGGAACTGGGCACAGACCTCGAACAGGCCGTAAGCCGGAACAAGGTGAGCGATGTTGCGGCACGGCCCAATTCCGCCGCGGCGGCAATTTGCGGCAAAGTAGAAGCGGAACTCGCCGAGATGAGCGACGCCGACTCCGCCGAATTCCTTTCCAGCTATGGCCTGCAGGAAAGTGGATTGGTACGCCTCATTCGGACCACGTATGCGCTCCTCGGCCTGATCTCCTTTTTTACAGCCGGAGAAGATGAATGCCGCGCCTGGACGATTCCCGTCCACACTCGCGCGGTTGAAGCAGCGGGCGCCATTCACTCCGACCTTGAGAAACACTTTATTCGCGCCGAAACCATCCGCTGGGACCAACTTCTCGAAGCCGGCTCAGAAGCCAATGCCCGCGCCAAAGGCACGCTGCGCCTGGAGGGGAAAGATTACATCGTACAGGACGGAGATGTGATGCATATCAGGCATAGTGGCTGACCCCAGTTTACTGTTCTCAGTTCCCGGTGTTCAGCTGCCACGGACTTGTTCAGCGGCAGTTGAGGAACATGGTAGCGGAGCTCCTATGGGACCAATCCGGCCCGCAGCCTGAAACTGAGAACTGGGAACCAGGGACTTCGGAACTGATATTATCCTCCGTCATCCATGCACCCGATTCTTCTCAGTGTTCTTCTGGGTTTAACCGCGGCGGCCGCAAATGTTTTTGGTGGCGCCATCATCGTACAGAAACACTGGGAGCGTGCTTACTTAAAATATTTTGTCGCTATGGGCGCGGGGTTCATGCTGGCGACTGCCTTGGTGGAAATCTATCCCGCGAGCCTGGCATTGCGGGGCAAAAGCGCAACCCTCTTGGTCCTCGCCGGTTATCTGCTCATCCACTTCTTTGAGCACACCGCCACCCCACACTTTCATTTCGGGGAAGAGACCCACGAAGATCAATTTCTCCATACTCACAAAGGTTATTCGGTTCTGATGGGATTGATCATTCACACTTTTTTTGACGGCATTGCAATCGTTTCCGGATTCATTGTTTCCAACTGGCTGGGGTGGATCATCTTCCTTGCCATTTTTCTCCACAAAATTCCGGAGGGATTTACCGTTGCCTCAGTGATGTTAGCCAGCGGCCGCAGCCGGCGCGTAGCCTGGGGAGCCTCGCTGTTACTTGCGGCAGCTACTCTTGCCGGCGTCTTAACTATGGCGGTGCTGCGGCGGGAGGTCAGTTTTGGCCTGCCGCTGTCTGCTGGGGTGACAATTTACGTCGCCGCTTCAGATCTGATCCCGGAAGTAAATCGGGAGCCCGGGGCAGGAGTAGCGCTGGTAGTCTTTCTGGGAGCAGGCCTGATGTTGCTGTTGGATCAGGCCCTCCATGCTCATTAACCGCTGCTGCTACTCTACGGTGTGCTTTGCGGTGTAACCGTCTCGCGCGATGATTTGATATTTCACGTCTTTGCCTTTTTGATCTTTTATCTTCAGCGGACCACCATCCGGCGCCACCACGTCGACCTTCAGCTTGCGATAGCTGCCGTCGAGCTTGGGGTTGGTCGGCCTATAAGAAATCTGGTACTGGTTGCGAATGTCGCCGGCAATGTCGTGAAAAATCTGCGGGAACTCGGCTTCAAATCGCGGCTGATAATAGCGGCCTCCGGTTAAACGGGCGAAGGTTTGCATTTCATTGTCCGCCTGCAGGTAATCCATCCGGTTAATGGGAATACCGGCTCCATGCGAGTATCCGGTGCATCCATGAGTCTCGCAATATTCACGCAGGGCCCAGCCGATGCTGACCGAAAAGATCGTCACATCGGGCGTGGCTTTTATCTTCTTGGTGATCTGGTCGAGGTTGAGCTTGCTGAAACTATCGAAACCTGTGCTGATCAAAACAACATACTTGTGTCCTTCAATTCGATCGATGCGATCGAGGGTGTCATACAAAGCGTCAAACAGGTTGGTCTCCGAGAATCCGGGCATACGCAACTGGTTCAGCGCTCCATAAACGGCTTTTTTATCCTGCGTGAAATCGACCATGATCTGCGGCTTCATGTCATAGGCTACAACCGCGACCCAGTCTTCCTTTTTCAGAGTGTTCGCGAACGAATATGAAGCGTTCAAGGCGTCGATGATGAACGAATAATTGGTAGAAGCAAACTCCACCACCAGGACGGCCGTGATAGGAGCTTCAGAAACGTTAAAACTGCTGATGGTTTGCGGCACGCCGTCTTCGAATATCCGGAAATTGTCTTTTTTCAGGCTGGAGATGAATTGTCCGTCCTTGGTGGTGACCGCTACCGGTACCTGCACCAGGGGGACGTCGACCCGGATGGAATAATCGGGCATTCCTTCAATCTTCTTGGGCTTAGCGGGTGGCGGAGGTGGCGGCGGCTCCTCCTTCTTTTTGGGAATGGCATAAGGCCCGACATCGCTTTGTGGACCGCCTGCCGCCGGAGGCGGCTCCTGCTGCCCATTGGCGGCGGGAGCGGCGCCGGTCTGGTCTTGGGCAGCAAGCCCCGGGGTTCCGATAGTAACCATTCCCAAAACGAACAGCAGCAAGAGGATAGCTGCAATCCACCTGGGAAACGGAGTAAAACTATCAGCAAAAGCAGGCTGAAACATGGAACTCATGGCAAAACCCTGTGCTAGTATAGACGCACAGCTTCGCGTTTGGGATGTTTTGCTCGGCCGCAGCTTTATTTACATACTCTCCCACCCGGCAAACCGAATACAAAGCGAAGTGCAGGTTGCAGGATCCTTGCGATCCTTAGGGAAAATTCATGAGACGTGCAGTTCTCGGCGGCATTATTCTTTCGTCTCTTTTATTGCCTGGTAGTATCTGCGCACAAGCTTCCAGACCGATTGAAACCATACCTCTTGATCAGATTCACGCTGGAATGCGCGGCTTCGCATACACCGTATTTCAAGGCACCAAACCAGAATCCATGGATGTGGAGGTGCTGGGAGTACTGAAAAATGCCAATGGTCCCAAGGGGGATGTGATATTGGTTCGCCTGGGCGGCGCAAAGGCCGAGTACTCGGGGGTAGTGGCTGGCATGAGTGGCAGCCCGGTTTATCTCGACGGCAAGCTTGCTGGCGCGCTGGCTTTTCGAATTGGAGAATTCTCCAAGGAACCGATCGCAGGCGTGACTCCTATTGGCGAAATGCTGGAGATCAATGCCATGGACAGCAGTCCGGCATTCAGCGCGCTCCCGGCCAAGCCAATTCCTGATTCCAGCAGCAGGACATCCGGGCCAGGAGCATTAACCGCGTTTCCGCGCGATCCGTCCAATTACTTGAAGCCTATCGAAACGCCTTTGGTCTTTAATGGATTTTCGGAAGAGGCGATGCGGCTTTTTTCTCCTCAGTTCGCCGCTGCTGGCATCGTGCCGGTCATGGGAGTGGGCTCGTCTAGCGACACCAAGCAGCCTGAACCGCTGGAACCAGGCTCCGCGGTGAGCGCCATACTTGTACGCGGAGACATGGACATTGCCGCGACCTGTACCGTCACCTACATGGATGAACGCCATCTGCTGGCTTGTGGCCATCCTCTTCTGCAGTTCGGCCAGATCGATCTGCCGATGACAAAGGCGCAGGTGGTAGCCACCCTGGCGTCGCCATTGAACGCCTTCAAGATTGTCAATACGACGGAACCGGTGGGCGCGTTTGTGCAGGACCGCCATACCGGGATCATGGGCGAGTTCGGCAAGAAACCCGACATGATTCCAGTGACCCTGAATATTCAGGGTGGGCCGATCCCCAAGCAATTCCATTACGAGGTACTGAACAACGCCCATCTCAGCCCGCTGGCCATGATGGCCACGGTGTTCAATGCGCTGCATGGTGTGAATGAATACGGAGAAGACACCACATACCGGATGAATGGGCGCATCAGCGTAGTCGGGTATCCCGATGTCACCGTAAAGAACATGTTCGCCGCCGCCGATGGCGGACAACCAGCCGCGGTGCTGGCAGCGTTATCGGTTGGCGACCGCTTCGGCCGCATTTACGACAACCCCTACAACATTCCGGATGTGCGCGGCGTTCAGCTCGATTTCCAGATCGTCCGCGACCGCCGCTGGGCGCGTCTGGAAAGTGCCCACACCGACCTGACCGAGGCCAGGCCGGGCGACGAAATTACGATTGAAACTGCGTTGCGTCCATACCGTGGCGAGGCGGTTGTGCGCCAGATTCCCATTCACATTCCGACTTCCACCTCTAAGGGCCCGCTGCACATTCTGGTGAGTGATGGCGACACCCTCGACCGCATCCGTCATGGCGCCCCTTTATTTGGCCGCAAGCTGGATCTGGCTTCCACCATCGCTCTGTTGAACAAGCAACACACTAATGATCGCGTGTATGTCTCGCTGTTGGAGGCTGATCCGGAAGTCATGGTCGCTGACAAAGTGATGCCCGCGCTTCCGCTCTCCATCATGAATGTCATGGATGGTATGCGGGGAACGCAGGAAATGCAGGTGCTGGGCGAGTCCTCGGTAAACGAAACCGCTACGGCGCCGCTTGACTACTTGGTCTCCGGCGCGCAGGTGCTGACCATTACCATCAAGTAAGTGGCTCGCGAGCGAACGGACAAATCTCCTGTCCCCCGCGGGCTCATTCCTCTTCGCCCGTGATAGTCTGAATCGTCCTTTTCAAGCCGCTTATCGAGGTATGAACTTGGCAATTTGCCCGCGTAAGCTCTCTCTGATCATTCCGCTATTCTGGCTTTTTTCCTCTCTCGCAATTGCTGAAGGCACCCGCACCTGGGAACAATCGAAGTTCGACGAATTAACCAAAGGTACGGCCAAGGGGGTCGCGGTTCGCAGCGCCGGCGGACTTGAACTGGCCCCGGCTTTTAAATCCATCGCAACTACCCCGTCGACGTACATCTGGTCAATTGCAGCCGACCAGAGTGGCAACCTTTATGCTGCTACCGGCGCTCCCGCGCGAATTTATCGCATTGCTCCCGATGGTGACACTGTACCAATCTTTGAGCCTCAGGAATTACAGGTCCAAGCACTGGTTATCGGCAAGAGTGGTGTCATATTTGCTGCCACGAACCCTGACGGCAAGGTATATCGCATTGAGCGTCGCTCCCGGACTAATCCTGCAAAAGAGTTGCAGGAAAAAGTAGCTACCAGTGAATTCTCTGCCTCGGTGTATTTTGAACCAGGCACCAAATATATCTGGGACCTCGCCCTCGACGACGCTGGCAACTTATACGTAGCTACCGGCGACCGGGGAGAGATCTTTCGGGTCACGTCGAAAGGCGATCACTCGTCGTTTTTTAAGAGTGATGAGGCCCACATTCGTGTGTTGGCGATCGACGCAAAGAGTAACCTGATTGCTGGTTCAGACGGCAGCGGGCTCATCTACCGGATATCTCCTGGCGGGGAAGGGTTCGTGCTATACAGCGCCCCGAAAAAGGAGATCACGGCACTGGCCATTGATAAGGGCGGCAACATCTATGCCGCCGGAGCTGGCGAGAAGCGGGCAGCGAGCGGTCCGTCAAATTTTTCCGTACCAGTTCCCGTACCCGCTCCTGCTGCCGCGAACCAGCAGCAGCCGGGTATGGTCATCTCGAATGTGACTCCAATCTCTCCCGTGGTGACCGGCAATATTCCATTTCCGGGCGCGGGAGCCACAGGCGGTTCCGAGATTTACCGCATATCTCCTGACGGCTCTCCCGCGCGCGTCTGGACATCACACGATGACCTGGTATACGCCCTGGCCTTCGATCAAGCCGGGCGCTTGCTGGCCGGAACGGGCAACCGCGGCCACATTTTCGCCATTGCCGGAGAGGATGAGTTCGCCGATCTGGTAAAAGCCAGCGCTACCCAGGTGACCGCTTTTGTTAACGCTCCGGGCGGCGGGCTTTATACCTCCACCAGCAACCTCGGAAAGGTGTTCCTTCTGGGCGGGGCTCCAGAATCTGAAGGCAGCTATGAGAGTGACGTGTTTGACGCACACATCTTTTCCCGTTGGGGACGCGGTGAATTGCGCAGTGCGGGCAACGTAGAGCTCCTGGCCCGCAGCGGTAACGTGGACAATCCGGATCGCAATTGGAGTCCGTGGAAGAAAATTGACTTTCAGAAAGATGCCGGCGTAAGCGCGCCACCGGCGCGCTTCATCCAGTGGAAAGCCTTACTACGAGCTGGAAGTCCCGCGCCCCGGGTGGACAGCGTTTCGCTTAATTATCTTCCCAAAAATGTCGCCCCTGATTTCGACGATGTCAGCGTCCAAGTTGGCACCCGTTATCAGCCCCTCCCCAAGGGCTTGGGCGATAGCGGCGGCAGTACCGGGGGAAGCCCGCAGCCGCATTTCGAGCAGGCGCCTCCGACTGTTCACGACCGCGATTCGATCGGAGTTAAATGGTCTGTCCACGACGATAATGACGACCAGATGATGTATTCGGTTTGGTATCGCGGCGACGGGCAGACGCGCTGGCTGTTGCTGAAAGACAAGCTCACCGAGAAGTTCTATTCTTTCGACGCTTCACTTCTTCCCGAAGGCGGGTACGTATTGAAAGTAATTGCGTCTGACGCTCCTTCGCACTCGCCCGAACAGGCGCTGACCGCGGAAAAGGAAAGTCCCCGCTTTGAAGTTGACACTACCCCGCCTCAGATCGAAAATCTGAACGCGTCGTTCGAAGGC
>CATPBY010000209.1 GCA_955652845.1 uncultured Terriglobales bacterium
TTACGATCTGCACGAAGTTTTTAAGTACATCAACGAGACGGCGCTGTTCAAGAATCAGTGGCAGTTGAAGACGGCGTCACAGGAAGATTACTTACGGCTGGTGGAGCAGAAGTTTCGCCCTATCAAAAAGCTGTTGGAAGAAGAGATCATTGCCAGCGGAGTGTTTGAGCCTAAGGCGGTGTACGGATATTTTCCGGCGCAGAGCGAGGGGAATGACGTGCTGGTGTATGAGCCGGAGCTGCCCGGCTCCGCTGGGCCGGAGAGCCCGGGGCGGCTGTCCCCACGCGAACTTTTACGGTTTACTTTTCCGCGCCAAAGGGAAGGGCGGAAATTATGCATCTCGGACTTCTTCGCTCCCAAGAGTTCGGGGAAGATGGACGTAATTGGACTATCGCTGGTCACGATGGGGGCCAGAGCATCCCAGGAAACGCAGCGACTCTTCGAGACTGGAGAGTATACCCGCTATCTGTATCTCCACGGGCTTAGCGTTGAAACGGCCGAGGCGCTGGCGGAATATCTGCACAAAAAGATGCGTGAGGAACTCGGCATTGCCGCGGAAGACTCGCCGCACATCCGTGATTTGTTCCACCAGAAATATCGGGGGTCGAGGTATTCGTTTGGCTATCCCGCGTGTCCGAACCTCGAAGATCAGGCCAAGTTATTTGCGCTGCTCAAGCCAGAAGTAAATATCGGCGTGCGGCTGACCAGCGGGTTTTTGCTGGATCCGGAGCAGTCAACATCGGCGATTGTGGTCCACCATCCCGGCGCCAAGTATTTTGTGGTGTGAAGCGGCTGATTTTACTTTGGAGGTAAGTTCTCCTTCATCCAGTCCATCAACAGGGGCAGCAGGTCCGCGTAGAACTTGTCATGTAACGTGAGGCCATGAGTCATGCCTTCTACTTGCATATACTGAGCGTGCTCGGCATGGGCCTGGTTAACACTGCGTACGATGGCTTCGCTGTCGGATCGGCTCATAATGTTGTCACCTGAGCCGCGAATTACCAGCACCGGGGCCGTAACTTTCTGCCACACTTCGCCCAGGTTAAGCGCCTGCAGCTGCTGATAGAAAGCTGCGGGCCGTCCATATTGCCCGTCGGGTGAGTCGTACCAGAGGTCCTTCCATTCGGGATGCTCTTCGATCACCTGGCCGGGAGTCATTCCTTTCATCAGATAAAGATTGTAAAAATCGGTGAAAGCTTTGACCGCAGTATTTATTTCGCCTGGCGGCTTGCCGGCTTCCATCAGGCGGCGGCGTTCGAGATCCAGCATATGCTCGTACCAGGTGCGTCCCCAGGAACTGGCTGAGAAGTACCCGAGCACTGGATGATCCCGCGCTACCATGGGGGAAAATCCACCGCCATTGCTAAGCCCGAAGACAAAGACCCGGTCGGGATCAATGAAATCGTATTTGGCCATGGAGTCGAACGCTGCTTGCCACCCTTCCATCTCGCTCTGGAAATCAGTTTTTTCGCAGTGACCCTGGCTTTCACCGACGCCTGGTTTGTTCATTCGCACCGTAGCATAACCGGATTCGTCAATCAGGCGCCGTATAAGTATGCCGAAGCCATCCGCCGTGGCAGGGTCGGGATATTCCATGGTGTCGCAACTCAGCCAACCTACGAAAAAAATAACCGGAACTTTTCCTGAGGCGCCGCGTGGATGAGTAATGAACGTGCGCAGCTTCTCGCCGTGATGATTGCTGACCCAGTCATACTGCACATCGGCATGGTCAAACTTTTCCCGCGGCGGGGTGGCCGGTTTCTCGGCGGACGCGAACAAAGAAAACGACAACAGAAGTGCGGCTCCTGGCATTTTGTTACGCAGCAATGTTTTCTCCTTACGACAGAGTTAATTAGCTGGGACGAGCAACTAAAGGAAAAGTTAGCAAAGGTTCGAGATGCCCTCGTCCATGAAATATTACTTGATTAATCCGGAGGAGTGAATTTCAACCTCCACCGTGTCTTTCACATGCAGGACGAAAGTACTAGGATTCTTCAATCCCCATTTGACGTAAGGAACAGAAAAACGCGCCGACGCAGACCAGCGGTGGGGATCCATCTCAACCTGCACCGGGATGGTAATCTCGTGGTTGCCACCGTGCATGCTGAACGTACCGTGAACCTGGACAGTCGACTGGCCCTGCGGCGCGACGCTTCCTTCTACACGGTCGGGATGGAATACGATCTCAGAATACTGCGCGCTTTCTAAGATTTCTTTGTGCATCTTCCGGTCGCGGCTGTTATTTCCGCTCTGTCCGCTAGTTGCGTCGATTACAATCCCGCCACGGGTCACCCCCGTCGATGGAATGAAATGAACCTCGCCATGTTTCAGGTCAAAGCTGCCATGCACCGTGTGGAAGGTTGCGTCCAGGGTGAAGCGAACGGTGGTTTCGGCAGGGGAGAAATTGAGGACGATTTCCTGGGCCTGGCCGGTTGCCGCCACAACCAGCAAGAGCAGGATCAGGACGGAACTGAGCCGATTGGTCGTTGTCATGACTGAGCGCGTTCCCCATCTTACATCTTCATTCGGTTTGCCATAATTAAACTGTACAGGCAGCAGAAAGCAAATCCGAGTGATGTCCGCCGGTATCTGAAGATGATCTCTCGCGATGAACTGCAACGTGATCCTGCGACGCGCTCTCGCCGTTACCACGGTATTGATAGCAGGAATGATTTGCCTGCTATACGCCGGCGATTATCTCTCAGTTCGCTACCGTGTCCCTGGTAATCGTGAGCAGTTCGGGTGGGTGACTATACAGAGCTATGACGCGATCAAAGAAAAAAATGGGAAGACCGAGTACATTTTCAGCCCCCCGGTACCGCAGACCTGCGTTCAGGCTCTGTTTCCGCACTTCGGTTACGTTCCCTGCTGGTACTTGAAGCGGCATAGTGAGCCTAGAACCAACATTTAACCCTTTCCAATTTAACTCAGTAAATAAAAAGCCCCACGATCACTATGACCGCGGGGCTTCTGCATCACAGGTTGAAGTAAGCCTAACGCCGGTAGCCACGCTCCTCATACTCGTGACGATCGTACTCTCTGCCTTCGCGACGATCGTAGTCTCTATCTCTACGGTCCCAGCGGCGGTCTCCGTCGTAACGATTCCACCGGTCGTCGCGGTCGAACCTGTCGTAGTCTCTGTAGTACCGGTAGCGGGGATATACGTACCCTGGCGCATAAGCATAGGGGCGCGAATAATACGCGTATGGACGCGCCGACCCCACAACGTAGCCATAAGCGGGTCCTGCGAAGATTGGCCCCACCCCGAGTCCGACTACGACCCCTGCATGGGCGCTCGGGGGAGCTGCCAACGTCAATACTGCTGCCAGACCCAACATCGCGAATATCATTGATTTCATCATTTCTGCACCCTCCCGTTCTATGTATTTCAAACCCGCTTGCAGCAGAAAAGTTGTTGGTCGCCAAGCCGGGTTGACTTCGCACCAAGGATGAGTATGAGTCGAAGCTTAACGAAACGTGTTTACCTTTTTGAGGAATGTTGATGCGTCGTCAGTGGCGAATCGTAACGGTAGCGCTCTTTTCAATTTTTTTGTGTGCCGGAAGCTGGCCGGTGCAGCGCCCGTCATCCCACGAGCGCGCACTCGCTGATGCCGCCAATCGTGCGCGGAAGTTGCGTGGATTGCCGTCGCTGAAATGGGATGGAGCACTGGTCATCGCGGCCCGCAAACATGCCGCCTGCATGGCCAGTCATGGATCGGTTTCGCATCAGTTGCCTGGCGAGCCCAGCCTTCCCGCCCGCGCTACTCAAGCAGGAGCCCGTTTTGTGTGGCTGGCTGAGAATGTGGATCAGGGTCAGAGTATTGCGGCGGTTCAGGAACAATTCATGAGGTCTGAATTGCATCGGGCGAACATTCTGGATCGTGAGATGGATTCCATAGGCATCGGGGTCGCCTTGCGCAAGGGGCAGCTATTTGTGGTGGAGGAATTTTCGAAGGCAAAATGATGGTTGGCGCGCTATCCGCACGAACCGGCTGAGGGATCTCGCACGTGGCTTAACGTAGGACGCCAGATTTGTGGAAATGGGAAGGGACCGACAGATCTTAATCCCTTACCCATAAAAGGCGTCATCCCGAGCCCCGGCGCAGTTCAGCCGGGTGAGGGAACTTGCGCGGAGCTAACACAGGCCGCCGAGCGGACAAACATTTATTGCACGCGGGATCCCTCGCCCCGCTGGAGAAAACGCGGGGCTTCGGGACGACGGATTTGTGGAGATGGGAAGGGACCGACAGATCTTAATCCCTTACCCATAAAAGGCGTCATCCTGAAACCCGGCGCAGTTCGGTTTATTTTGGTTTGAGTAAGGGAAGAACGCGTGCCCGAATCGCAACGCCGGGGAAGAGGCGCATTGGAAGACTCATTGATCTCCTGAATCGCGGAGGTCACAATCGGTGTTCGATACTCCGGATGATGAAATTCCAGGTGCATGCCGCGACCTAAAAAACGCAGCTTCAGCATCGAGCCGCCCCAGGTGCATCCCGCTATCGATACCAGCACGGGTTGCGGACAGTAATCCGGGTGCCCTGAAATCAGCGCCTGGCTGCCCCCCAGAAGTACAGCCGTATAACAATGATGCTGAGTTCGAATCAGCAGAACCGTCGCGGGCGGCAGATTTTCCAGGAAAACCCCGCCTTCAATTTCCGATTGAACAATATTATGGTTCACCTCGTCGCTGAGGTTCGGGTGCGGAGCAAACATTGTTTGATGGGCCGACAATCTGCCTTTCGCTCCCTAAGTGAACAAACTCAAAAACCGGGGCTGCGTGAGCATGTTCCCGGACAATCAGAACCTGCCTCGCCCTGTCTTAATTCTATCAGTGTCCGCAAGCGCTACGCCTTACTAAAGGATGGTCTCCGTGGTGTCAAATGGATGTGGCGGAGCCTTTAAACTGACTGTTTCATATTTTCATAGTCCAATCAACGGATTTAGTCAGCAAGTGCGAAGTCTCAGACTCTAAAAGCGTTTTGCCGGAATGGGGCCCTCCGGCCGCCTAAGGCCTCTGAAAAGCGCATCCCTTTCCAAGCGGATCGTCGTGTTTCATCAGAAA
>CATPBY010000210.1 GCA_955652845.1 uncultured Terriglobales bacterium
GCGCTGGTGACCGGATGGGGAGCGCGAGACTTGCGATTCGCACCTTTAATACGTGAGTTCTACTACACCTCCGCATATCTGGGAATAGAACACAAAATTTCGGAAAGGTTCAGCTTTCGAGTTCTGGGGGAAGACATTCGGGCCTGGCGGGGCGGACGATCGCTCAGCCATCGCCCAGGCTATACGCCCGGCTGCGCAACTGGCGTACTCTCCCACCCGAAACTGGAATCTACAAGGATCGCTGGCTTATTCGCGGGGAATGGGCTTGCACGCTTACGATAACGTTCAGAGCGGGTTCTCCGTTTCCTACACCAAGACCATTTCGCGGGCCTTTAAAGATGGCAGTGATGAGGTTCCGCTCCGTTATCCGATTCGTTTCGCCGCGGGAATGCAGCAGGAAACTTTTTACAATTTCACTGGGGGAAATAATCGGGAGCTCAGGCCGTACGTGAGCGTGACTTTGTTTTGAATAAAGGGCCCATGAAAATCTGTCTGGTTTCGAGTTTTCCACCCAGTGGCCGGCAACTGAACGAATACGCGTACTACATCGCGCGCGAACTTCAGGGCAATCCGTTGATTGATCTGACCATCCTTGGGGATGAACTCAGCAATTACGAGTGGGCAACCGACAAGAATGGAATGCCCATAAACACTGCTAAGAATGAAGAACTGCCCGGCTTCCACGTACGCCGGTGCTGGAGATTCAACAGCCTAACGAACCCAGCCCGGCTTTTGAGAATGATCCGGCAGCTAAAACCGGATGTGGTCTGGTTCAACCTGGTATTCTCCACATTTGCCACGCAGCAACATCCCGTTGCCGCGTTCGCCGGATTATGCGTGCCCGCACTGACTCGGATCTTTGGGGACTGTTATACCCATGTCACACTCCATCACATCATCGAGCATGTTGACTTCGCGGGCGCCGGTGTCCGGCAAGAAAAAGTCTATCGGCTGGGAAGCGATATGGCCACCCGATCGCTCCTGAAAGCGAACTCGGTCTCAGTGCTGCTTTCCGGTTACCGCCGGACTCTCGTGGAAAAGTACGCTGCTGAAAATGTGCTCTTGGGCACGCACGGTATCTTCGCGGGATGTCCGGTTGCGCCGGACTTTTCACAACGGGGCAATCCCGAGCACCGCATCCTGGCGATTGGACACTGGGGCACCTATAAACGGCTGGAGACTCTCATCGAAGCATTCCCCGCCGTTCTCGAGCACGCGCCGAGCGCAAAGTTAATCATCGCTGGCGCAAATCATCACACCAAGCCGGGTTATTGGGAATCCATTCGCGAGTCACAGAAGGGGAACTCGCGTATCGAGTTCCGCGGCTATGTGAGGGAAGAGGATATTCCCGATCTTTACCGCACCGCCAGCGTGGTCGTCATGCCGTACGATTCGGCCACGGGATCAAGCGGACCGGCGCACCAGGCCTGCGAATACGGCGTGCCCATCGTGTGCGCTGATATTCCGGACTTTCGAATCATGGCGGCGGATGAAGGCATGGCAATTCGTTTCTACGAGAGGGGTAACGCTGCCGATCTGTCCGGCCAGCTGTCAACGTTACTGCAATCGCGGGACGCTCAAATGGAAATGGCCGAGCAAAATTTTTCTGCTGCTGTGCGAATGACATTGCCCAGTGTGGTTCGCAATTATCTCCGCTGGTTTGAGTTGGCGCGTCACAAACGCGTTCTGCGCCGTTTCCGCGACAGCCAATTGCCGCCTTTCTGGCGTCCGCTTTCCACGGGCTCCGCGTTTTCAGGACTCCGCTGACTGGCCCGGGAATGGCACCTGTCCCTCGAGCATTTGGGAAAACCGTGGTCCCTGGGGCAGGCTACCGACCCAAAAGACTCCAATGCATAGAGTAAAGTCGTCTTGCCGTTACAGTCTTCGCTCTATTTTCTCGGTGTTATCGGAAACTCATAATAAAACTATCCCTTTAGACAAATAGACAAGGAGGAATCCAGTGGCACAAGAACTTGCAGGGAAATCAATAGCTATTTTAGTCGCTGATGGCTTTGAACAAGCGGAACTGCTTGAGCCAAGAAAAGCACTGCAGGCGGCAGGAGCTAAAACTGAGGTTGTCTCGCCTGCCAACGGTAAAGTTAAGGGTTGGAATATTAAAGAGTGGGGCGAGGAAGTCCCGGTCGACCGGCCGCTTCAGGGAACGAAACCGGAGGAGTTCGATGCTTTACTGTTGCCCGGAGGGGTCATGAACCCCGATCATCTCCGCATGAATCCCGCGGCGGTCGAATTCGTGAAACATTTCTTCGACAACCACAAGCCGGTGGCAGCGATTTGCCATGGGCCCTGGACGCTGATCGAGGCTGGCGCGGTTCGCGGCCGGACTATAACCTCATGGCCGTCGCTGAAGACTGATATTCAGAATGCCGGAGGAACATGGGTAGATAAAGAAGTGGTCTCCGATAATGGCTTGGTCACCAGCCGCAAGCCTGACGATATTCCAGCGTTTAACCGCGAAATCATAGTGCTGTTTGCTCAGCGTAAAGACCTCAAAGGTAAAGATAAAGAGGCCGCATAAAGTCCTCGCGCGGCGGAAATAAAACATCCAGGGTTGGTGAAATCAACCCTGGATGAATTATGCGGATAAAGCACCTTCATTTCATGCGCAACATTTTATGCTTAAGCAACTTCCCGCGGCCGGGGCTTGTCGCTCTTGCCGTAGTCGGACTTGGCTTCACCGGTGGAGGAAATGTCTTCCGCTCCGGTTCGTTCAAGAATTTCTTTTGCTCGTTTAGTCCATTCCGAATCATCCGAGTGAACCGAAAGCAGGATGCCGCCATCTTTCACTCGTCCTTCATAGCGTTTGGCTTCGTATTCAGGTATTCCCATGCCGACCAGCGCGCCTGTAATACCGCCTAAGGCTCCGCCGACGCCGACCCCAGCCAGCGCAGCCATAATCGGCCCGGCCGCAATAAATGGCCCGAGCCCCGGAATAGCGAGTGCGCCAATTCCAGCCAGCCATCCTAAGGTCCCACCCACGACGGCGCCGGTCCCTGCGCCCGCGGTGGCGCCTTCCGGCGCTTTTGTTCCCTTTTGATGAGCAAAATCCTTGGTGCCTGCGTTTTCGGGAAATAACACGGATATGTCGGTGTTGCGAAATCCGGCTCTCTGCAGAGAATCTACGCCGCCCTCAACGGTCTGGA
>CATPBY010000211.1 GCA_955652845.1 uncultured Terriglobales bacterium
CCCCCCCCCCCCCCCCCCCCCCCCCCCCCCCCCCCCCCCCCCCCCCCCCCCCCCCCCCCCCCCCCCCCCCGCGCGCAAACGCAAACGACCCGCTTGGCAGCGATCTCTATGGCAACTACTTCCTCGGCCTGCCCGATACTTTCGGCCAGGGGTCCGCGCAGAAAGAAAACGTCCGCAGCACAGGTCTCTACCTTTTTGCCCAGGATAGCTGGAAGATAAAACCAAACCTGACACTAAATTATGGGTTGCGTTGGGAATTGGACACGCCACTGGTCGATATAGGCCACCGTGTGCAAACCTTCCGTCCGGGACAGCAGGATACGATATTCCCGTGCCAGATTGGACCGAACGGAGCTCCGGTACTTGGAGTACCGCCGGGGACATCATGCGACCCGGGTGGTCCTGCCGCCTCAGTTTATCCCCTCGGCTTGGTGATACCTGGTGACAAGGGCGTTCCTGACGGCTTGACCAAGACCTACTACAAGTCTTTCGCCCCACGCATCGGTTTGGCTTGGAGCCCCGGGAGTTCGGGCAAGACCAGCATCCGGGCAGGCTGGGGGATGTTCTACAATCCCATTGAGCAACTTGTACTCGAGCAATTCAGCGCAGAACCCCCATTCGGTGGAAGCTCCTTCTTTTCCGGCACATTGTTCAACACGCCTTACGTGAGCCAAAGCGGCTCCGTGACTCCCAATCCCTTCAATGGTGTTCTAAATCCGCCGCGGGGCCAGCCTGTGGATTGGTCTGTTTTTCGTCCAATTCTTCTCTTTGGCCAGTTCCCGCCCGCCATGCGCACCCAGTATTCGGCGCAATACAACTTCGGTATCCAGCGTCAGCTGCGGCCCGACCTTGTGCTGCAGGTCAATTACGTGGGATCGCAAGGACATCGTTTGCTGGCAATTCATGACGTCAATTACGCCAATCCTCAAACCTGCCTGGATTTGATCACTTTGTCGACCATCAATCCGGCATCGGTGACCGACGGAAACGGTAACCCAGCCAGTTGCGGCCCCTTCGGGGAGGACGTTCGTTACGTTGTCCAACCGGGCGCCATACCGGCAGGGATGACCTTCCATCTCCCTACAGGCCAGAACATTGCAGGGGGCGCAAATTCGCCGGGTCTCACTATCGTTGGCACGCGGCGATATTCGTCGCCAGAGTGCAACTACATCAATCCGGCTACTTGCCCTCCAGATGGGACCCCGGTCTTCAGTGAAATTTATGCCGAGGACCCGGTCGCCAATTCAAACTACAACTCACTGCAGGCTAGCCTGGAAAAACGGTTTGCCAAGGGTCTGCAGTTCCAACTCGCGTATACATTCAGCAAATCCATTGACCAGGCGTCCACCTTTGAGAACATCCTGGACCCAGTGAATTTCCGGCGCACGCGCAGTCTTTCCTTGTTCGACGCACGTCACCGTTTCGTGCTTAGTTACTTTTGGGAATTTCCTGTACCTAAGTATAGCGGAGCCAAGGGCAAGGTCCTTGACGGTTGGGCAATGTCTGGCATCACCACCTATCAGAGTGGTTTCCCCATTCGCATCACTTCCTTTTCTGATAGTGAGCTGTTCGGCGACACTTTCTCATTCGAATTCCCCAGCGAGCCCGATCAAGTCCTCCCATTCCGCCACTTGGACCCGCGCAAGAATGGCGGCTTTTACTTCGATCCCAACACCTTCACTGATGCCACCGTTCCAGTCGGACAGTTGGGTAACGCGCCTCGCACGATTTGCTGCGGCCCAGGGATCCAGGACTGGACGATCGCATTCCATAAGAACACACCAATCACCGAGGGATCGCACATCGAGTTCCGGGCCGAGTTTTTCAATGCTTTCAACCACACTCAATTTTTGAATCCCTGTGGCAACACGTCTGGTTGCAATGACGGGTCAACGTATGGGAAAGTCAGTCAGGCGCGAAATGGCCGACTCATACAGCTGGCCTTGAAATACATCTTCTAGCTTTCATAGTCCTCGGCTGCCTGGCTAAATCTAATGGCCTCATAGGCCTGAGTCTCCTGGAGCCTTCGATGTATCCCGCACTGGAAAAAGAAATCGCAACCTTCGAGCGGCGCACTCCCAAGTCCGCTGAAGCTCACAAGAAAAACCTCAAGCGCATCCCGCTGGGTGTTGCCAGCAATTACCGCGCCTACGATCCTTACCCCATCTTTGTTAAAGAAGGACAGGGATCGCACTTCCGCGACCTCGATGGCAACGACTACATTGACCACAATCTGTGTTTTGGCGCATTGATGGCTGGACATTGTCACCCGGCAGTGATGAAGGCGGTGGGGGAGCGCCTGCATCTGGGAACCATGTTTGGCATGCCGCACGACATGGAATGGCAACTAGCGGAAGAAATCTGCCAGCGGTTTCCGGTCGAGATGGTGCGCTTTGGCAACAGCGGGACGGAAGCCACCATGCATGCCATCCGGCTCGCCCGCGCCGCCACCGGCCGGGACAAGATCGTCAAGTTTGAAGGCGCCTATCACGGCTTGCATGATTCAGCGTTGGTCAGCGTAAAGCCTCACGCTCCGGAATTCGGAGATGTCCATGCGCCCACAGCGGTCACCGGGGGCCTCGGCGTACCGAAGTCTGCCATCGCCAATGTCCTCATCGCCACGTTTAACGATCTCGCCACGGTCGAGCTGCGATTCAAGCAGAATCCCGGAGAGATCGCTGCGATTATCCTCGAGCCTATTCTGATGAACGTCGGATTGTGCATGCCGCAGAAAGGGTTTCTGGAGGGGCTGAGAGACATCGCCACCAAGAGTGGCGCGCTGCTGATCTTCGACGAGGTCAAGACTGGCGCGAAACTTGGCTGGGGCGGCGCCGCGGAATATTTCGGGGTGAAGCCCGACATGATCTGCCTGGCGAAATCGATTGGCGGCGGCTTGCCGCTGGCGGCGTTCGGCACCCACAAGTCGGTGATGGACTTAATTTCGCAGCACAAGGTTTTCCACGGCGGGACTTACAACACAAACCCGGTTTCGATGGCTGCAGGGATGGCGACGTTTCGCGAGGTCCTCACGCGCGAAAATTATGCACACGTGGACAAGCTCAGCTCGAAGTTGACAAATGGCTATCGTAAAACCATTGCCAAGGTCGGACTGCAGAGCTACATCGCCAGTGCGGGCGCCAATGGTGCTTTGATGCTCTATCCGAAGGAGATTCGCAACTACCGCGATTGGATCACGATCGACATCGATCTGTGGCGCCACTACTGGTTCGCCATGGTCAACCGCGGCGTCATGGCGCAGCCATATTGGTGGGACGAGCAATGGACGATCTCAGTCCAGCACACCGAAGCCGACATCGACAAGCATCTGGCGGCATTCGAGGACATCGCCCCAGCACTGGCCAAGGCGCAGCTAGAACGCACCGAGAAGTCTCCCGCGTTGGCCACGCACTAGAGCCAGGCGGGGCGCGCTGTACGATTGGCGTGATGGCGGCCGCCTCGCTGTCCGGCCGAGCGCAGTTCGGCTCCGTGAGAAAAATTGTCCACTACGATTCAACCCGATTCCCAGCCCCACCTGAAGCGCGTCCTGGGCCGCTGGGACCTGGTGCTGCTGTTCGTGGTCGCGGTTTTCAATCTCAACGTGGTTCCTTCTATCGCGGCGAATGGCGGCGTTACAGTTTGGCTGTGGATCATCGCCTTGTTGCTTTTTTTCTTGCCGCAGGGCATCGCAGTAATCGAACTGGCGCATCGCTTTCCCGGAGAG
>CATPBY010000212.1 GCA_955652845.1 uncultured Terriglobales bacterium
CACTGACCCTGTCACTTCGACGTCGGATCCCTGGAGCGTGTTCACCCGCGGGCCTGGTTGGCGCCCCACAATGCGAAACCGGGCTCCGGACACGCAGGCCTGAACTCTCGGCAATATCTGGCGGCAGAAGTATTCAACAGCATCGACATTCGGCTCCCAATCCATTGCTCCGACAAACGTTATCAAACCGTCTGCTGTAGCAACCGACGGATCAGGGTAGAACTTCTCAAGGTCAACGCCCGTCGGGACCACGACAATGCGCGATGCATCCACCCAGGCGCTCATGAGTTTGCGGTCGTGCTCGGAAACCGCCAGCACGCGGGCGAATTTGCTTACCATGCGCCGTTCATAACCCAACATCCTGGAAAATTCGATTTGATATAAAAGCCGCCTGGCGCGGTTGCGCTCATTCACGCTGTGGCGCCGCCAGATTTCGCTCTCCACGTTGTGCTGAAACAAAATGGTGGGAATCGAAAGCCTTTCGGGCAAGTTTACCGCCGCATCAAGAAAGTCACAGATCACCACATCGAAGGCCCGGTTGGAGTACCACTGCCGCAGCCGGCGGCGCACCGCGTTCGAAGCGAAGCGCGCTACCGCGTATGGCAAGGAGCCGGGAAGGCGCAAAAGGTAATCCAGGCCCCTTCGCCATCCGCTTCCGTTCGAGCGGCCAGTCGACAAGCAAACTGCCCCTGGAAATGCCGTCTGCAGGTCGCGCTCGTAGGCTGCGTCGGTCTGACCATCGTAGTAGGAAAACAGTGTGATTTCGTGCCGTGATGCGAGTTGACGGATAATGTTGAAGGAGCGGATATCTCCTCCGCTCTGCACCGGCAACAGCTTATTCGCCTTGACCCAGAGTATTTTCACCTTACCCATACCGCCTTGCGGCCACTGATAAAGTTGGCAAAAGCCACCACAGCCGCGGTGTTGAGGACGATAAAGGTCAATGCAGCATCCGAAAGACGGGCCAGAGGGCCATGCTTCAGTCTGCCTACCGCCGGCAGACTCAATGCGTAAAACGCAAGCTGAAGTCCAAAAATGACTCGATAGAATGGCTGGTTGATCAGAACAGAGCTCAGCAGCGCGATGGCCAGAGCGAAGGGAACAATCAATCGAAGCAGCTTGTGGCTCACAAACTCAAATCGCAAAGGGTTGTCCCGGGTCAGCAGCCATGGCGCCAATTGCAGAAGCTGATAATTGCCGCTCAGAGTTCGCACTTTGCGGGCGAACTCCCTGTCTTTTCCCAGGTCGGGCAGGTCCCAGGCCCGTGCCCGGGGATCGAACACCACCCGGGCGCCCTGGCGGATAACATGCATGGGAATGTAGACATCATCGAGGGTGGTCTCGTCAGGCAGACGGGGGACCATTTGGCGACGTGCCGCATATAACGCTCCCGTTGCCCCCACGACTGAACCGGAATCCGCTTCCCACTGGCGAATCTTTTTCTCCATTCTCCAGTACAGACCCATTCCTCGCGCGGTCTCGCCGGAATCGGGATCACCCAACATTAACTCGCCGCTGGCACAACCCACGGTGTTGTCGGCAAAGTTTTCCAGCAACAGACGAATGGCATCGCTTTCCACTTTCTGCCGAGCGTCGGTGAAAACAATGATCTCCCCGCTGGCGATCGCTACCGCGTCATTCAGGCAGGCGGCTTTCCCGCGCGAAGGTGCTGTCACAATCACTCGCACTCGCGGAATCTGGGCGTGCTGCGAGAGGATTTCATTGCTGCCGTCGGTTGACCCGTCTGAAGCCACCACGATCTCCACCAGATCGCCGGGATAATTCACCTCCAGCAAATTCCGCAGCTTGGTTTCCAATACTGCGGCTTCGTTCCGCACCACCATAACTATGGAAATGCATGGCAGGTACGGGCCCCGGCTCACCGGTTTCCTGCGCCATCGGCCGCGCACCCACAACCAGCCCGCATAACCAAAATATGCGTAGGTGATGACGCCCACCGCCCCCCAGAAAACCCACTTCATTGCGCGCCTCGCCCCAGCAGCACGATTTTGATGGTTTGGAACATGATCAGCAGATCGAGGCCGATGGACGCATTCTTGATATAGAACAAGTCGTATTGAAGTTTTTCTTTGGCATCTTCAAGCGTGTTGCCGTATTTGTAGCGTACCTGCGCCCAGCCGGTGATCCCCGGCCGCACCAGATGCCGCACTCCGTAAAAGGGGATTTCCCGGCTCAGCCACTCCACAAATTCCGGACGCTCCGGACGCGGCCCGACAAACTGCATGTCGCCTTTCAACACGCACCACAGTTGCGGAATTTCGTCCAGCCGCGAACTGCGTAAAAACTTTCCCACCCTGGTGATGCGCGGATCGTCATCCTGGGCCCAGGTGGCTCCGGTGTCGGCCTCCGCATCCGGACGCATGGTGCGAAACTTAAAACAATAAAAGTTCACTCCCCCCCGGCCCACTCGCGATTGGCGGTAAAGTACCGGACCGGGGGAATCCAGTTTGATGGCCAGCATGATAAAAGGCAGCAGAGGGAGCGTGATTACCAGGCCAACCAGCGCTACGCTGAAATTAAGAACACGTCGCAGCAGACGAAAAAAAGTGCTGAAATGAAAACCTTTGGCAAAAATAATCCAACTGGGATAGAGCTGCTCAATTTCGATACTGCCAGTAATTTTCTCCAGCCAGCTGGTGGCTTCTTCGATGTGCACGCCCTGTAGTCGCAGTTTCAGGAGTTCTGCCATGGGCATTGCCTCGCGGCGGTCCTGCATCGCTACAATCACGCGGTGGACCGGAGTTCGCGCCACCTGTTCCATCAAATGGGACGCCACCGAATCGCGGGTGACTTCGCCTTCTACGTTACCGCTCCAGCCTACGACATCGATTCCCATCTGCCAGCCCTGGCGCAGTCCCTGCACCAGCCGCTGAGCGCGATCTCCCGTCCCCAGCACGTAGACTTTTTCGCGCAGATAAGGTTGCTGCACCAGCCAGGCATAGGTCGACCGCCATACCAGCAGAGCAAAAGTCAGGATGATCAGACCGATCAGCGCCGAGTTTTTGGAGCCGAGAGTTCCGGGTGTGACCAGAGTCCGGGGAAAGAAAAACGCTACAACTGCCAGCGCCAGGGCCACCAGTCCGAGGACCAGCAGCAGGCGAAAAAGTTGTTCCCAGCGGGCGCCGAAGCTTGAGGGATCGTACAGATCGAACCAGTGGGAAAACACCAGCACCACGATCGTGATTGCCAGTATTTTTTCGTACCCATGCTCAAAATTTAGCACCAGGTAACTGTCCTGGCCGAAACGCAGCCAGATGGCCAGCAGGAAAGAAGTCCAGATGACCAGGGCCTCGCCCACCAGCAGGATCAGAGTGCGGACCGGATAATAGACATTGAAGAGCCGAATCACACTTACCTCGCGGCTTCTCCCTTGCCGTTGGGCTGACCATAAGCGCTGTAGTAATACTGGGTGTACGACGAACCGGCTGCGATACCGTTGAGCACCACACCCACCAGAAGGTCATCACGAAACTCTCTTCGGGTCTTGCGCGCGATATCAAAAGGTGTGGCGTTGGAACGCACCACAATCAATACTCCGTCGCAGTAGTTGGCCAGCAGGCCTGCGTCCGAAACCGGAACCGCCGGCGGCGAATCGATAATGATCCAGTCAAACAGCGCCTCCACCCGGTTTAGCAGGAACTTAAGGCGCCCGTTCGCTACCAGTTCAGCGGGACTGGAAACCACTCTCCCACTCGGAATAAAGAAAAGATTCTCCATGGGTCCGCGCTGCATGACCGCAAATTCGTCGCATTCGCCCAGCAGGTATTCCGAAAGTCCGGGAGTCGACGTGGTCCCCAGAGCCTGATGCAGCCGCGCTCCCCGCAAATCGGCATCGATCAGCAAAGCCCGCCGGCCATGTTGACGCACCATCACCTGCGCCAGGTTCGCGGCCACGAATGATTTGCCTTCTTTGGGGAGCGCACTGGTGATCAGTAACTTCCTCAGCGTCTGCTTTTCCCGCAGCTGGTACAGGCGCGAGCGCAGGGTGCGGAACTCTTCGGTTCCGTACGTCTGTTCTTCTCCGTTAAAGAACAACATCGTCTTCGGATCTGGCGACCAGTTCACCGCGGCGCAGCGGGCCAGTAACGTGTCGAAGGTAAAGGATGCGCCGAATGACGGCATGGGCGGCGCGGCTGGCGCAGCGGGAGAGAAATTCGGGGCCGGCAACGACGCCGCCGCCGCCGTTTCCGCAGCGGGGATCTCCGCCACCACGGGCTCCGCTTGACCTCCCAGGGAAGCGGCTCGTTGTTCTTCCGCTTTTTTCAGGGCTTCGTGAATTCGACTCATAGTTTCCTTTCATTGGGGAGGTCTTGCTCCGACTCGCGCAGGCGGTCGGCTAAAGTAGTCAGGGTTCGTAATGCTTCGACCAGATCAAATTTCTCGCTGGCCGCAGACCTTGGTGGAGTGGTCATGGCCTGAGCCGTGTTGTTGTCGCCTAAATCGAAATCGCGAGCCACGGCTTCCACCAGATTCGTAGTGACCAGCTTGTGCTGATCGACAAATGCGCTCACCAGACAGTGTTCGCAAATCAGGTTCACAACCCGAGGAATCCCGTTGGAATAGCGGTGAATCGCCAGCAGAGCTTCGGGATCAAATATCTGCTGACCATTGGATCCTGCAATGCGAAGCCGCTGGGTCACGTAGGCCTTGGTTTCCTCGAGTGAGAGGGGATGAGTCTTGGCGCGCAATGTCAGCCTCTGGCGCAGTTGCCGCAGGTGCGGCTGCTTCAGTCTCTGCTCCAGTTCGGGCTGACCCACCAGCACGATCTGCAGCAGTTTCTCCGTAAAGGTTTCCAAGTTGGTCATCATGCGGATCTCTTCCAGCACTTCGTCGGAGAGATTTTGCGCCTCGTCGACAATCAGCACCGCTGTTTCACCCGCCCGGTAGCGGTCCAGCAGCCAGTTATAGAGCTTCATTAACACCTGGCTCTTGGACCTCGAATCGGTCGGGATGCCAAAATCCGCCATCATGTAATCCAGGAACTGCGGCACATTCATTCGCGAGTTGAAGATGAACGCCGTCGCCACCTGCTGCAGACGCAGCCATTCCAGCAACTTATTAATGAGCGTGGTCTTGCCAGTTCCGACTTCTCCGGTCAGCAGCACGAAGCCCTTGCGACTCTGGATACCGTAAGTCAGGCAGGCCAGCGCTTCTTCCGTATGCCGCGTTAGAAACAGGTAACGCGGGTCAGGATTTACGTTGAACGGATTGGCCCGCAGGCCAAAAAATTCCTTATACATGCGTCAAACCTCGACCGTGTGCTTCTTCTCTTCTTCGGGCGCCCTGGTTCGGCCAGGCCTTCTGCCATCGCTACCGCGGTCTTTTGCGTCCGAGCCGATCCACGGCACTGACACCAGCATAGGAAGTTCCATCGCCGCCAGAACGTCCTGTTCGTCATGGATGGATTTGTCGCGCAACTCCAGCCA
>CATPBY010000213.1 GCA_955652845.1 uncultured Terriglobales bacterium
CTCGAAGGACTGAGCGCCGCGGCCCGCAAAATTCCCGATGGCAAGACCGGCCTGGTGATGCTCTTCGACGGTCACGGCGCGCCAATTGTGTATCCCGACCCGGCGGTGGTCGAACGTATGGAGCCGCTCATCGATCAGCCACTCGTCGCGGCAGCACTGGCTGGCCGGTTTCCGGAGTTGGAGTTTGTGCTGGCCGGAGATGGCCCGCTGCGGCCCGCACTCGAGAGAGAAGCGCAGCGCCTGCAATTGGGCGATCGCGTGCGCTTCATGGGGGATCGTCGGGACGTCCCCGCCGTCCTCGCCTCCATCGATGTTTCCGTTCTGCCTTCGGCATCCGAAAGCCTTTCTAATGTCATTATGGAATCTATGGCGATGGGTGTGCCCGTCGTAGCATTTGCGGTGGGAGGAAATCCTGAACTGATCGCGGAAGATCGCGGCATTCTAGTCCCACGCGACGATGAGGGCGCGATGGTCGCGGCAATCGAGCGGCTGCTGCGCGACGAAGCAGCGCGCGCGCGGCTTGGCTCCAACGCCCGCAGTTTTGCGGTTGAAAATTTCACTGTAGAGCGGATGCAAAAACGGCATGAAGAGCTGTACTGGCAGCTGCTGGCTGAGAAAGGCTGGAAGCCGACGCGGCGGCCTGCCGGGCAATCTGGAATGCGCCCGCTCCGCGTGGCTATCGTGGCCGCTTCCATGCGCTACGTCGGAGGGCAATCGGTGCAAGCGGAATTGCTGTTGCGACACTGGCAAAATGATCCAACCGTCGAAGCGAAATTCATCGCCATTGATCCCGATCTTCCCCGCCCGCTGCGCGGGGTCGAGAAAATCCCCCTGCTGCGCACCCTGGTGCGTGAACCGATATACCTGTGGTCACTGTGGCGCAATTTAGAAGATGTAGACATCGCCCACATTTTTGCCGCTTCGTACTGGTCGTTCCTGTTGGCGCCGGCCATGGCTTGGTTCGTGGCTCGCTTGCGGCGGACAAAAACTCTGATTCACTACCACAGTGGAGAAGCGCGGGACCACCTCCGGCGATTTCGCAGCGCGCTCGCTGTTCTCAAGCGTGCTGACCGTCTGGTCGTTCCCTCGGATTACCTGGTGGAGGTGTTCCGGGAATTTGGCCTCGCCGCCACAGTAGTGCCCAATATTGTGGATGTGTCGCAGTTCTTCTTTCGAGCGCGTTCTCCGCTGCGCCCGAATCTGGTCTGCACTCGCGGATTCCATCCCTACTATTGCGTCGATATTGTGGTGCGTGCTTTTGCCGAAGTTCAGCAGACATTTCCCGAAGCCCGTCTGGATTTAGTTGGGCAGGGGCCCTGCGAAGGAGAAATCAGAAACCTGGTGCGGGAGTTGAATCTTTCGAATGTCCACTTCGAGGGAGTAGTCTCGTGGCCGCGGATTGCCTCCTGTTACGAGCAAGCGGATATCTTCATCAACGCGTCGCGGCTGGACAATATGCCAGTGTCCGTGCTGGAAGCTTTTGCTTCCGGGACCCCGGTAGTGACGACAGCTCCGGAAGGCATGCGTTTTCTGGTCGAACATGAACGCACCGGCCTGCTTTCGGAGCCAGGAGATCCTCATGCTTTGGCGGAGAACGTTATTCGTCTGCTTCGCGATCCCGCGCTGGGCGAGCGGTTGGCCTCGAATGCGCGAGCCGAGATGCGCCGCTATTCCTGGCAATCGGTGCGCGAACGATGGATTCAGACGTACCGCTTCGTGATGCTCGGTAAGGAGGAAGTCACCCGGGAACTCATTGCTGTTGATTGAACGTCTGCGCAGACGGCGTACGTTGTCTATGTCGGATCCCGCTCAAAACTTCAAGTCTTCGGGTAAGCCGGCCCATCTTTTGCGGCGCAAATCCTTTCTGTTGCTTCTTGTCCTGCTGGTTTTCGTGGTTTGCATCATGTGCATCATGCGCTGGGGCGGCTACCTGCTCCTGGCCAGCGATCCTCTCCCCGCGACGGCTGACGTGGCGGTGGCTCTGCAGGGATCAATCGCGGCACAATCCGTACGGATCGATGGCGCCGCCGGCTTGTTGAAACAAGGCATCGCGCAGAAAGTTCTTCTCAGCGTCCCTAAGAGCTCGTACTGGGGCGAGTCCATTCCACCAGTCGCCCGTCGTTATCTCGAGAGCCGCTATGGCAGCAACCTTGCGGCTCAGGTGGAGTTTTGCGAGACCGGCGGCCAGATCAATTCCACAGAGGATGAAGCCAAAGCGCTGCTGGAGTGCATTCGATCGCATGGTTGGGAGTCGATGATTGTGGTGACGTCTGACTATCACACTCGGCGTGCCGGACTGATCTGGCGCAACACTCTTCAAAGGCAGGAACGTCCGTTTCACCTTTGGGTTTATGGAGTCGCAGATCCGGAATTTCAGCCTCGGCAGTGGTGGCGCCACCGCCTTTACGCCAAGACGTTCCTGCTGGAGTCCATGAAACTGGTGTGGGTGTGTTTGTTTGATTGGGAGAACTGACTTTTAGCGATTCACTGGAATCGGATCGAACGCTGCTCCTGCCACGGGCTTGTGAGCTTCACCTTCCAGGCAGACGCGATGCCAGAGTTCCAGGTTCAGCAGCCGCCAGATGCGGTCATAGTGGTCCCTGTGACCTGACCGGTGTTCATCGAAAAGGTGCTCGACCGCTGACCGCCGAAATAACCCCCGTTCCATGCTGCGCGGCTCAAGCAGCATCTTTCTGATCACATCCAGCTGCGGACCCGCCAACCATCCGCTCCAGGGCGTGGGGAAGCCCAGTTTCGGCCGATACAAAATGGATCTGGGAAGCAGGTCCTCCACCGCACGCTTCAAAATTCGTTTGCCGGCCAGGCCGCGCAGTTGAAATTTCTGCGGAATGCTGGTGGCGAACTCTACCAGCACATGATCCAGAAAGGGCACGCGGCTTTCGATCGAGGCCGCCATGCTCATGTTGTCCTGCTTCATCAGCAATTCAACCAGATAAGTCTTGATGTCCGTGTACAGAAGACGCTGCAGCATCGAACCCGTGGAATGGTCCCAGTAATCCAGCAGGTGCCGGTAAGCCGTTCCGTTTTCTGCTTCCATGGCCAGTTCTTCGGTCAGCAGGCCGGCCTGGTCGGCCTGGCTGAAGGCAGAGAAGAAATTATCGAAATAAAATGAGGCCCAGGAGTTTCCATCGCGCGCCAGGAAAGTGTGTTCCAGTTTCCGCCGCTGACTTGCGTTCAGCAGGCCTGACGTTGAGATGGCCCTTCGCAGCCCCTGGCGAAGCCGGGCAGGCACTACGCCCCGGTAAAGTCTGTCCAGCGATGCATTGCGGAGGGTGAAGGCATAACGAGTGTAGCCTGCCAGAGTTTCATCGCTGCCTTCTCCGGTGAGCACGACTTTCACACGATCACGCGCCAGGCGTGCCACAAAATAGAGCGCTACGCTGGAGGGCCAGACGATAGGCTCATCTTCGTGCCAGATAAGCTGAGGCAGGGAGTCAAAGAATTCCTGCCGCCCCAGCAGGACTTCGTGGTGCACTGAATTCAGGTGCTTCGCTACCTGGCGCGCGTAGGGAAGTTCGCTGTAGGCGTGTTCCGCATACCCTACAGAGAAAGTTTCCACCGGAGAGCGGCGGATCTTGGTCATCAATGCGGCCACCGCGCTCGAATCCACGCCGCCGCTCAGGAAAACTCCGAGCGGCACGTCGCTCATTAAGTGGCTTTCGACCGCCTGCTCCAGCAACTCCCGATAAGTCTGGACGTAGTAACGCTCGGACCGTGGCTCTGTGGTATCGGTGGGGGACAGATCCCAGTAGCGATGGACTTGGATTTCTCCGTTGGATTCCAATTCCAGGGTATGACCGGGCATCAGCTTGGATATGCCCGAATAAAAGGTGTCGGAACCGGAAAGATAACCAAAAGCGAGATATTCCGGCAACGCTTTCCGATCGAACTCCGGACGCGCGCCAGGCGCAGCCAGGATGACTTTGATCTCCGACCCGAAAACAAAACCTTCAGCGCTCAGCCGGTAATAGAGGGGTTTGATGCCCAGACGGTCACGCGCAACGAAGAGGTGCTCTCTCTTCTGGTCCCAGATGGCGAAGGCGAACATGCCGCGGAGATGTTGTACGCAATCACGCCCGTATTCTTCATAAAGGTGAACAATAGTTTCGGTGTCGCTATGAGTGCGATAGTGGTGGCCGCGGGCTTCCAGCTGTGTCCGCAGGACAGCGTGGTTGTAGATTTCGCCGTTGAAAACGATCCAGAGCGTGCCGTCTTCGTTGCTGATGGGCTGATGCCCGGTTGTCAGGTCAATAATGCTGAGCCGCCGCATGCCCAGCCCCGCGCGGCCGTGAACGAAATAACCATCGTCATCCGGCCCGCGGTGCGCCATGACGTCGCACATCTGCCGCAGCGTGGCCACCGTCACGCGCGAGTCCTTTTCGAATTGGACGATTCCAGCGATTCCGCACATCGTCTTGTACTCTTGGTCTCGCGAGAGCTGATTTCAGAATACCGGATCGAACGTTTCCATTACTTCTTCCGAAAGACCTTGAACTGCTGTCTCATCCGAAGAAAAAACCTCGCCGCGATCTGCGGATTGTTTCATGTACTCCCAGCGCTGCACCTCAACCGGATGGCGCAGGATATCGTGCGTGTTAAATTTTATATAACTCCCGGCGCATAAAACGATGTGGGTCACGCGCCGATTCTCAATGCCGCAGTAAAGGAAATATGCGTCACTGCTCCACGGACCGCAGCTCCACGGCGTCTTTTCGCCCCGGCTGAAAATCACATAATGCATTCTGCCGCCCGCCTCATACCGGTAAGATGCGCATCCCTGATCATGGGCACCTTCGATTTCTGTCAGGCTTCCTGCTTCGGCGTTCGCTGCCAGCGGCACAAGTAGAGTAGCTTGCTCCGCGGGAAACTGGATATGCCGGCCGCAGCGCACAACCGGAACCGCCGTTGCTGCCCCGTAAGCGGGAGAGACGAGTTGCGGCCTCACTTGGCAAGTCGCCTTCATCGGCGATAACCAAGCCAGGCGGCAACCCCGCGCCTCTGGGTCTTCCGGCCATTCTGCGATATATCCCTGGGAAATCCGAAGCATGTTTGCGCCCGGCGCAAAATGCCATGAAGATTCCAGCTGATGCGATGCTTTTCCTTCCATGACATCGCGCACCATCCAGAACTCCCCTGGCAAATAAAACACAAACCTGCGATGCAGCACCGGGTCCGCGAGCCGGCGATAACCAGTATGGCTTCCGGCAAAGAGCGCGAAGGAGGCTCCCGGCAGCCAGCGTTCCACTCGCACCTGGGGGAGCGAACTCCAGGCAAACGGCCCGTCCGGTACGGCCTGGTCGAGGTCGTCGACGCACACAGTATTGTGCGCCCGGGTCCCGCGGAATTGGTTACGCTCGTTCCCCGGAGATATGTAGCAGTAGGAACCGGAATCTATCAGACATCGCTTTCCGTCCAGCGCAAGCGAGATACTCAGGGCGTCGGCATGTCCGTGCCCGCTGCGTCCTATACCTTGGGGTCCAGCGTCAATGGTTATTCGTTGCGGCTCGCGCACCGAACTTGACACCACGTAAACGCCGCCCGCTTCGAATGCTGTGGACCTGAGGATAGCGCCGGCGTCTTTCTCTTTCTCTTTCTCTTTCTCTTTCTCTCGCTCGCGCGGACGCAAAGCTGCTTCGCCGCACAGCCAGAGGGACTCTTCTGTCAGCTCAGCCATTTTCCCGAAACCCTCGCCAGGGAAGATTACGCGGCCAATGGCGAGAGGATCCGCCATATGCTCTGCCCGATTACGACGTGGGTTGAAGACACGGCCGCCGTCATCATCGCCGAATCCTTCCGGCGGGCCCGCTTGCGAGACCGCATCGACAAATGACAGCATGTTTTTCAAGGTCTGATCAAAGGCAGCCGGAATCTCCCATCCGTTGCGAGCTGCAAGCAGGCGCGCGTGCAGGAAGAAATCCAGCGCGTATACGTGGTAGTAGAGCGACTGCTCAAAATACACTCCGTCGGGACGCACCTGGCGCCCCGCTTCCTGCACCAGGATGCGCCAGCCTTCGGTTCGCCAGCGGTTGGCTGCGGAAATCTGCGGGCACAGGGTCCCGATGGAAAATAGCGCGACAGCTTCGCCCAAAAGGTGGGTGTTGGGTGAAAAATATGTCGAGAGATATTTTTCGATGTGCCGTCCATGCAGAGCCAACCCGTGCAGCAGCCCGCTGTGGAAATCGGAATCAAGGGCAGGGCAGTCGGCCAGCAGCCGCGCCACCCATAGCCAGGAAAGACTTCGGAACGCAACCTCCAGGCTGCTGCCCCAGTTGATGCCAAGAGGATAAGGATTCGCCTGTTGCCAGGAGTGCCATTGCTTTACCAATTCGTTGACGTAAGCATCATGCCGGGTGAAACGCCACGCTTTGGCAAGCGTCACCAGGTGCTGATGGCGATTCAGTTCCCAGACGATCTTGTGGTCCCCTACTTCGTTAAAGTCGAGAAAGTTGATCTTGAACCAGGGCTTCAGCGGGGCCTGCTGACCGTGGACGATATCAAGATGCCAGTTGATGTCGGCTCCGTATTGCAGGTCGCGATAGCCGAGAAGGCGAAAACGGTGCGCACAAATCTCGTCCGCCTCGCGGATAGTTTGCGCCGTTTCCGCTGCAAGCTGCGACCTTTGTAACTCAATGAGGCGTGGGAGTTCAGCGGGACTGAAAAAAAACATAACATCGGTTACGGCCGGAACCGGCAGTCCATTTCCGGTGCTGCGCAGGCCAGCGCGGTAAAAGGCAAAATCCAGCCGTTTGCCTACTTCCTGCCGCGCCCGCGTCTGAACTTCTTCCCAGCTCATGCGGGCGAGCCTCGACAAGCTCTGTCGCCACCTTGAAGGCACACTTTATCTTATCGCTAAAACTCCAGCATTTAACGAGGTTCAATGGCGCCGCTGGTTACTCTGGCTATGCGATGCGCGGGACTCATCTCCGAAAACTTGAGTAATCGCCGAAAGCTCCCGGGAACTGGCATACTGGAGTGAGGGACGAATCCGGTTCTCGGAACTGGCGCCCAGGAGGACATGGAAAGTGGGCTTGTCGATAAGTGTCTTTGGTCTAGGCTATGTCGGATCGGTAACCGCGGCCTGTTTCAGCCGCATGGGTCACCGCGTCATCGGCGTGGACCTGAGCCCGGCCAAAGTGGAGATGATGGCTTCAGGCCGAAGCCCGATTTTGGAAGCGGGTATCAACGAGCTGATCGCTGAAGGTCACAGCGCTTGCCGGCTGCATGCTACCAGCAAGGCAGCGGAAGCGATTCGCGACTCTGAGATTTCCTTCGTCTGCGTCGGCACCCCCAGCCTGCACAGCGGCAAACTCGATTTGAGCCACATCGAACACGTCGCGCAGGAGATTGGCGCTGCGCTGCGTGACAAAAATTCCCGGCACACAATTGTGCTGCGAAGCACGGTACTGCCCGGGACAACCGAGTCGCGAGTGATCCCGGCCGTGGAAAAAACCAGCCGGCGCCGTGCTGGCCAGGACTTTACTGTGTGCTACAACCCGGAGTTCATGCGCGAAGGTAGCGCCATCGCCGACTTTCTTCAACCTCCCTACACAATTCTCGGGGCCCAGGATGCGAGTCATCTGGCGCCGCTCCGCGAGCTTTACCAGGGAATACCCGGCGCCATGTTCGAAACCAAAATTCCGGTTGCGGAGATGGTGAAGTATGTCTCCAACTGCTTTCACGCGGTAAAAGTAGGCTTTGCCAATGAAGTAGGAACCTTGTGCAAGAATTTGGGTGTCGACGCCCAGGAAGTGACGAAGATTTTCACCTCGGATACCAAGCTGAACATCTCTCCGACTTATCTTGCCCCGGGCTTTGCGTTTGGGGGTTCCTGCCTGCCCAAGGATTTGCGCGCCCTCGCCTAC
>CATPBY010000214.1 GCA_955652845.1 uncultured Terriglobales bacterium
CCTGTCCTTGGGATCGGGCAGTAGCGACGGTTCCGGGACATTGGTCGCACTGCCAACATCCGCGCGCCCCAGGTAGCCCAGGGCTTTTAGTTCATCCACCGTGCTCTGGCTCACCGATCCCGCAGAAGGTGCAGGAGGGGGCATGTTTGCTCTTAAATCCGACAGCATCCTGCGAAATTTTTGTACGCTTGATTCCCATGGTTGGTAGTTGTTCTTCAACTCCTTGGGATCGGAATGCAAGTCATAGAACTCGGGGCGGGGCGCTTCGATGAACTTGAATCCCTCCGCGCGCACCGATCGAAGCGGAGCCCAACCGAAGCGCTGCGGATAATCAGTTTCCCCGAAAGCGGTCCGCGAAGCTGTCGGCTCGCCGCTGAAATACGGGCGTAGCGATTCGCCATCCAGGCGCGCCGGAGCATGCACGCCCAGGAAATCTATGATGGTTGGCAGAATATCCGTCGTACGCACCTGCGCGTCCACCACTTTGCCGGCGTTGGTGTGCGTAGGCAGCTTTACGATCAGCGGGACGTGCGTAGTCGAGTCATAAAGAAAGATGCCATGGGTATTTTCGTGATGTTCTCCCAGGCCTTCGCCGTGATCTCCGACCACAACGATGAGCGCGTTCTCGTACCATCCCAGCTTCTTTAGGTACCCGACAAAATTTCCTATCGCCAAATCCGCGTAAGCGATCTCCCCATCGTACAGCCGGTCTTCGTACTTCAGCGAATAGGGCGGCGGTGGCTCATAGGGATCGTGTGGATCATAAAGATGCACCCAGATAAAATGCGGACCTGTGGAATGCGCGCTCAGCCAGGTTTCAGCGCGTTGAACAACCTCTGTGCCGCGACGCTCTAGACGTCCCCAGCGAGAATTTGTCTGAGGATGCTCGGGGAAGTTATCGTAGAAATCGAACCCGCGGTCCAGTCCCGGCGCCAGCGACTTGCTATCGAGAATAACCGCGCCGATGAACGCCGCAGAATGGTAACCATTCTGCCTGAGAAGTTCCGCCCAGGTGGGATGGTCCGCCGCCAACGGAACCCCAAAGTCGGTCACGCCGTGCGCGCTGGGTAAAAGTCCCGTCAGTATTGAGACATGTGAACTGTTGGTGATGGGGCTGGGAGTAAATGCTTCGGCGAAGCGAACCCCGTCCTTTGCCAGGTTATCGAGCGCCGGCGTTTCAATCTGGTCGTATCCGTAGCAGTGCACATGGTCGGCGCGGAGAGTATCAATAGTGATCAGAAAAACGTTGGGCTGGGATGCCTTGGTGTGCGCTCGCTCCGCTCCAAAGCTGGCAGCAGCGAGACTCCAGATAATCAGGACCCGCACCACCTTCATGGAAATCGAGACTAGCATATTTTTCGTCCGGCTTTGCCGCGCGGCCTGCTTCTCGTAAGCTTGATGAAATCTTTTCTGGTAGGAGCAGGCACTATGAACATGGTCGAACATTTCCACCGCCTTTTCGCCTATGACGACTGGGCCAACCGGGAGATTCTGGCCTCGCTGCGAACCTCAGAAGGCGAACCTTCCCGTTCGCTGAAGCTTCTCGGCCATATCCTTTCTGCGCAAAGGCTCTGGCTGGAACGCATCGAGCAGCAAAAACAAACACACGCGGTATGGCCTGATTTTACTCTGCAGCAATGCGAGGCTGAAACTGCCGGCATGTTTGCCCGTTGGAAGAATTATTTGGACAAGAGAAGCGAACCTGATCTGTCTCGCGTGATCAGTTATAAAAACAGCAAAGGAGAAGACTGGAGCAGCCGGATAGAGGACATTCTCCTCCACGTGGTGATGCACTCGGCTTATCATCGCGGGCAGATCGCCACTGATATGCGTGCCGCCGGATTTGCCCCTGCCTATACTGACTTTATTCACGGCGTTCGCCAAGGCCTTGTAGATTGAATTTCATCCTTTCGCGCAACCGCCGGTTTCACGTGATATTTTTGTGATTGCAAATCCATGATCCGGCCCTCCGCGGTACTTCCATCTTTCGTTCTGGGCAGCCTGCTGTTTGCTGCCTCCCCCCCCAAAATTGAGCCGCTGCCGCTGCCTGTTTCCAACAATGCAGTCGCCAGCCTGAACCTGCATAAGCAACTTCTGATTTTCAGCTTCATGGGAATCGGTCCGAAAAAGACCTGGGACGCAATCACCAATGCGGCTTTCGTAGCCGATCCCGACGAAGGAAAGTGGGCACAGTTGCGTTCCGTGCCGGGGACCGCTGGTCGTCTCGCAGCTTCAGCCGCGGGAGCACGCGAGCAGGTGTTTCTATTCGGCGGCTACGTCGTGGATGGCCAGGGCGGCGAAGTCACGGTGCCGGATGTGAATATTTATGATCCCCGCGACGAGCGATGGTTCCGCGGAGCCGATATGCCGGCGCCGCTGGACGACTCGGTTATTGGCGTATTTCGCGACCGCTATATTTACCTCATCGGCGGCTGGTCGAAAACCGGCGCCACACGTGAGGTTCAGATTTATGACGCGGAGAAGAATAATTGGCTTCAAGGCACGCCGATTTCCGGAACACCGGTCTTTGGTCACGCCGGGGCGCTGGTAGGGGACACCATTATTTACGTGGACGGAGCCCGCAAGAACTCGTCGGCTGGCGAACCGGAGTATGTTGCGTCCGATGAATGCTGGATGGGCAAAATCGATCATCGCGATCCCGCGAAAATTGAATGGAGCAAGCTGCCCACCCATCCCGGTCCGGCGCACTTTCGCATCGCGGCCGGAGGCTCCGAAAAAGATCAGATGATTTATTTTTCCGGAGGAACTGACAATCCCTACAACTACAACGGCGTTGGTTATGACGGTCAACCCTCGGAGCCATCATCGGTAACCTTTGCCTTCAACCTGCGCAATGGCAAGTGGCAAATCATCGACGAAAACAGCCCGAATCCCTCGATGGATCATCGCGGGCTGGTGGTGACGCCGCAGGGTCTGCTGCTCGTCGGCGGCATGCAAAAAGGCCAGCAGGTAACCGGGAGAGTCGCAGTTCTGCCGAAGTCGGCAAAAGCGAAGTAAGCCATTCCGAGACTTCGGCGGCCCCACCAATTCGATTCCGGTCCCAGCGCGTCTTCCGCTAATTACCGCGCGCGCGCCAGCACCAGGGTCACGTCGTCCGGTTGCTCCTTATCACCGATCCAGTCGTCGACAGCGGAGGTTACAATTTCACTGATCCGGTTCAGCGGCAGGTTGCGATTGTTTTGCACCAGATCGATGAGCCGCTGCTCGCCGAATTCGCCAAAGTCGTTTTCAGGTTCAGTCACACCGTCGCTGTACGCCAGAAAGATCTCACCCCGGCGCAATTGAATGGACGCTTCCTCGTAGCTCCGCCGCTCAAAGAGCCCTACCACAGTCCCACCACACTCCAACCTTTGCACTCGGCCATCTTCCCCCAGGATGATCGGCGGCAGATGTCCGCCATTGCTGTAAGTCAGGTTTCGATCTGCTTCATCATAGGTGGCGAGGAAAAGCGTCGCATACTTTTCCAGCGGGGTGCTTTGGTAAAGCTGATGATTAAGCAGCGAAAGCAGGGTCGCAGGCGACACTTCCCCCCCGTGCGCGCCCGCTGCCAGCCGAAGGCCCGGCCCTCCGCCCGCGCCCACCGCCATCGGCTCCCGCAGAATGGGAGTGCCTTCGAGGCTGTAAGCTCGTACCGCGGAGTGAATTGTGGCCATCAAAAGTGCCGCCGAAATTCCCTTGCCGCTGATGTCGCCCACCGCCAGAAGCAGCTTGTCGGAATCAACCGTCAAAAAGTCGTAATAATCACCGCTTACGGTGCGGGCGGGGCGGCAGAATCCGTACACTTCCAGCGACGCCAGTTGCGAAATATGTTGGGGAAAGAGTTGCGCCTGCACTTCCTGCGCGATTGCCAGCTCATTTTCCAGCCGTTGCTTTTGTTTCTGTTCCTCAACCAGTTTTTCAATCGACGCGGTCATTGAATTAAATGAGTTCGCCAGGGACGCCAACTGGTCACTGGACTTCACCGGAATACGATGGCTGAAGTCGCCGCGATTAATATGCTCGGTCGCTTTATAAAGTTGCGCGACTGCGCCGGTAACCGTGCGAGTGAGGCGCGTACCGATCCAGAGCGCGAACAGTTCGATGACGGCAAAAACAATGGCAGAGAAGAGCAGAACGTATTCAACGCCCTTGGCGAAGTCCCCCAGGGCGGCGAAGAGGCGCTCGTATAGCACGGACGGCCGGGTCTGCACTCGAAGCAACGCCGCCGCTTTCTGCTGCCCATTCGCCCAGTTCATTACTGGAAGCGGTGTCCCGAAGGTGATCGCGCGATCGAAGATGCCGGTCGATGGGGGCAATGAGCCCGCGGTGAAAATCGGCCGCAGCCCTTCGCGCTCGCGCTTCGTAACCACGCTGTCTTGCCCTGCCTCTGCCTCAGTTTTTGACTCTTCGACCGGAGCGCCCTCGCTTGCGACGTCAGCCATCGATGGGATGACCATGGCATACAGCGTAATCTCGCCAAGGTCAGCCGCAATTACCTCGAGAAGATTGCGATCCAGCGGTTCGCTGGACACTACGGTTAATTTGCGCGAGCCAAAGCTCAGCGTGGTGGCGGACCTCAAGTGAAGCTTGCCGCTGTCATTTACGATGGCAGCGAACTGCGGGCTCACGGAAGGAGGAGGAGCAAACGGAGCCTCGTCCTGGCCGGCTACACCGCTCAAGGGTAGCGGCTTGGCGTCGCTCCAGGCGCAAATCTTGCGTCGCGACCAAGCTGGATCGTGCCGCTTTAGACCTTCGAGGGATTCGGCCGTCGGCGACTGCCCGCGCTCCACCCGAGCCGCCAGTTCATTCGCGATAGCCGCGTTGACTGCTTCCAGACTTTGCAACCGCGAATTGAGATCCGAGGTCACGACAAAATTGGCAAATTGCCCGGCAAACAGATAGACGGTAATGAATGCCATCGCCCCCAGTAGAGCTACCGGGATAACTCCGATGAACACGTAGGTAACGATCAACCGGTTGCGCAGACGCCACAGCAGTTTCGTCCTGAGCCTGCGAAAAGCGATGATCGCGAACAGCACGATCACCACCAGGCTCAGGAACGTGACCCATCCGCCCAAACTCGCGCTCGCTGAAATTTTGAAAAACGCGAGGACCTTTTGCAGCACAAACAGGAAGAGGTCCAATCCCAACAGATACCAGGCGACTCGCGCCACGCGGCTGGTCGGCAGGATACCTGCCTGGTTCAGACGCCAACGGAGAGACAGAACGGGAAGTTGCATGGCCACTGAGGATTATAGATGTCGAGTTTGACCTTCAGACGCCAGACTTCGGACTCTTAATTGTTTCGGTCCAAGGCCTGAGTTCTTAGGTCTCGAGCCGGAATCCGGACTTCAGATCTCCGGGTAAAAATCGAAGAATGCATCGAGACTCGACTTGAGCTGCTTCTCAATTTCATTCTTAGTGCCTTCGAGCACGTGCATCGTAACCTGCGCCTCGCGTCCGTTCTTCAACTTGATTGTCGCGTCGCCTATCTCAGAGACTTCGTCTGACGGCAAAAGCCGCAGTCCGTAAACCAGGGTCAGATTCGCCATGGAACGATTTTACGCGACATACGGCTCTGCAAGTTCCGGACTTGAGTTTAAGAATTTTCCGTGTCTTCGTTTAGAATGCCGCTGTGCACCGAGACAATCTGTTCCGCCTGATAATCACCTTCGCAATTGCCCCGGCCTTCCCTCAACAG
>CATPBY010000215.1 GCA_955652845.1 uncultured Terriglobales bacterium
AGCACCCGGGCGAGGAAGGTACAGCATCACTACGCTGTCATTGGCGGGGGGTCACCTATCCGCCATTTCACTGAGCGACAGGCGCGCGCTCTAGAATTCCGGCTGAGGGAATCTGGCTTGGACGCGCATTGCTTCGTGGCTATGCGGTACTGGCACCCGTTTACAGCCGAGGCCATCGAGCAATTGCGGGCTTCGCAATGCCATGAGATTGTCCTGCTTCCGATGTATCCCCAGTATTCCAGCACTACTACCGGCAGCAGTCTCAACGAGTGGCGCCACCGGTTCCAGGATCACATTCCGGTGCATTGCGTTGAAGCCTTCTATTATCACGAACTTTATTTGCAAGCGCTGGTGGAAAAAATAGACGAAACACTGTGCCGGTTTTCTAATCCCGAGCGGGCTGAGCTTGTATTCAGCGCTCACAGCGTTCCAGTCTCGGTGATTTTGAAGGGCGATCCCTATCAGCGCCAGATCGAAGAGACGGTTAAGCTGGTGATGCAGCGCGGCGGGTGGTCGAATCAACATCGTCTCTGCTATCAAAGTAAGGTGGGGGCGAGCAAGTGGCTGCAGCCTTCGCTACATCGAACGCTGCGTGATTTGGCCGCGGAACGCATTCGGGAAGTTTGCGTCATCCCCATTTCGTTTGTTTCCGATCACGTGGAGACTTTAGGCGAAATCGATCATGAAGCGCGAAAGGAAGCCTGCGCGCTGGGGATTGAAAGATTCGAGATGATGTCAGGACTTAACGACTCGCCCACTTTTATCGCGGCGCTGAGCGAACTGGTCGTTGCTGCTCTGGGCATCGATGTGCGCGACGCAAGTTGCTTGATGGCTGCGGACTGACCTAAGCGAAGTCGTCATACCCTGTGCGGGAATAAGGATTAACGACGGATGGCAGACGAACTCAAAGGCATTCTCGGGCACCTTCCACCCTTGCCTCGACCTGCGCTCAACAACTCGGTCATTGGAATGGAGCAGGCCTACCGGCAACGTAAAGGCTTACCCCTTCTGAGCGATGCCGACATTGAGGCGCTCAAGGCTGGGCAGCCAATGCCTTGGGAGGAAGGTGGATCGGGAGTCACATCATCTTCTGCTCCCGCACCGCCAGCCCCTGTGGCCGCGCCGCCCGCAGCGACTGCTACCCCCCCTCCAGCAGGAGCAACGGCCGCGTCAACCGCTCTCAGCCCCGATGTAGCGAAATGGGTTGCCGAAGGAAAGAAATGGAGCAAGTCCGCGATCGCGGCGGAACAGGCTCGCCGCGGCCGCAAAGGGCTACCCGCTCTGACCAATGCCGAAGTTACCGCATTGCTCGGAGAGCCTGCCGAGGCGGCAGCAACGCCTGCAGTGGCCGCTACTTCAGCTGCCAAAGCACCTGCAGCGGCTGCGCGGCCTGCGGTGGCTTCGTCGGCAGTCTCGACTGGTTCCTCGGTCGCCCGTAGCGGCGAATCGACGACCTACGTAGGAACCCCCGCCGTCGGAACCTCCAAAGCGGCGGCGGCCGGAGGGGTTGCGTCCGTCGGACCCGAAAACAGTGACGTCAACCAGTCGCGACGGCGATTCGCATGGGCCGCAGTGGCCGCATTTCTCACTGCATGGTTCCTCGCCTTTTTTCGTTTCTTTCTGCCACGCACTTTATTTGAGCCTGCTACCAGCTTCAAGATCGGCTATCCCGCGGACTACGGCTTGGGTGTTGATACGAAGTGGCAGCAGAAATATCGCATCTGGGTGGACCGTACGCCCGATCGAATCTTCGTGATTTACGCCCGCTGCACCCACCTGGGATGCACTCCGGACTGGAAACCCAGCGAGAACAAATTCAAGTGTCCGTGCCACGGCAGCGGATACGACAGCGAAGGCGTCAACTTCGAGGGCCCAGCGCCGCGTCCGATGGATCGGGCCAACATACAAATCGCGCCTGACGGCCAGATCCTGGTTGATGTTTCCCGGCTTTACCAGTGGCCTAAAGGACAGCCGAGCCAGTTTAATGACGATGGAGCGTATTTGCCGGCGTAAAAGAATTGAGGGGACACCATGGCCGAAGAAAATCAGAATGGCAAGAATGGCAATCGGGTTGGCCTGCTGGAACGGGTAAAAGCCGGCGTCAAGGAAGACATCCAGTCGTTAAAGACTGACATGCCGGCCAAAGCCAAGGATCAGATCGAAGGCCTGAAAGACCCGACCAAGACGCAGGTCTATACCTCAATCTTCCGCCACAAACATGATGACACTCCGCGAAACCGCGCTCTGGGCGTGCTTTCCAATGTATTCCTGCACCTGCATCCCGCCAAGATCAATCGCGACGCCGTGCGCTACAGCTATACCTGGGGTATGGGGGGAATCACCTTTTACCTGTTCATCGTGCTCACGTTCACCGGCGTGTTGCTGATGTTTTATTACCATCCCAGCAAGGTGCAGGCCTTTCGTGACGTGCTCTATCTCGAGCACGATGTTCCTTTCGGCAAACTGCTGCGCAACATGCACCGCTGGGCCGCCCACCTGATGGTGATCGCAGTGTGGCTGCACATGTTCCGCGTATTTTTAACCGGGTCCTACAAGAAGCCAAGGGAGTTCAACTGGAACGTCGGTGTAATCCTGCTGGTGCTGACTCTGCTGCTCTCATTCACCGGCTACCTGCTGCCCGACGATCAACTGGGATTCTGGGCTGTAACCGTGGGCACGAATATGGCCCGCGCCACACCGCTGTTAGGACATGAAGGACCGTTCGGCAAGATGTTAGGCATGACCCCGTACAACGACGTGCGCTTCGGCCTGCTCGGCGGCTCAATCGTTGACGCGAACGCGCTGCTGCGATCCTACATCTGGTATTGCATCGGCATCCCGATCGTAGCTTCGATTTTCATGATCGTGCACTTCTGGCGGGTGAGAAAAGATGGTGGCATCTCCGGACCAGCTCCGGTGATTCTGGCGTCAGAGGTCAAAGAAGCGCGCAAGTGACCCACGCAGGGACAGCCGCCCTCGGCCGCCCCTGCGCGAGTCGAGGAGCAATTGAGGAGCAATTATGGATTGGCGACAACTTTGGGAAATCGTTTCCGCTCCCGACAACGTGCCCATCGTCGGTCTGATTCCCCTGCTCATCTTTTATATCTACTTAGCGTGGAAGCAGGCCAAGGCCAACGACGATCTGATCGCCGAACTCGAAACCAATCCCGCGATGGCGAAAACTCATCATCGCAAGACCTGGCCATTCCGGCCGGGTTGGCAAAAGGAAGTACACGTCTGGCCGTTTCTTCTCCGCATCGAATTTCTTGCCGCCATGATCGTCAGCATCGTTCTGATGGTGTGGTCGATTACCCTGAGCGCGCCGCTTGAGGAGCCGTCGAACCCCAACCTAACAATGAATCCAGCCAAGGCTCCCTGGTATTTTCTCGGCCTGCAGGAAATGCTGGTGTATTTCGATCCCTGGATCGCTGGCGTGGTCATGCCCACGCTGATCATCATTGGATTGATGGCGATTCCCTACATCGACACCAATCCCCTGGGCAGCGGGTACTACACCTGGAAGCAACGGAAGTTTTCCATTGGAACATTTCTCTTCGGATTCATCGTTCTCTGGGTCGCGATGATCATTATTGGGACGTTCATTCGCGGTCCTGGCTGGCAATGGTTCTGGCCGGGGCAAACCTGGGACCACAATCGGCTCATTTATGAAGTGAACCGTGACTTACCGGACTTGTTCGGTATCACCTCCAATCTCGCGAAGGCGATTTTTGGCGCGATTGTGGTTGGGGGCTTCTATGTGATCGGCGGGTTCATCATGCACGCCCTGTTTCGGCGCTATAACCCGAAAGACTACAAGCGCATGAGCCTGCTGCAATATTCGATCATGATGTTTTTCGTGCTCAGCATGGTAGCCCTGCCGGCCAAGATGCTGTTGAGGCTGGCATGGCATATCAAATACGTGTGGATAACGCCGTGGTTTAACGTGTGAACGGCCGGTGGCCGCTGTTCATTGATGTTGGTCAAAAGCTGACTAACGACTGATTTGGAGGAGTTGGTGCCCGAGCAACCTGTCCCCGAGCAAGATCCGATTGTAACCAAGTCCTACGCGCTGCATTACGTGGTGGCGATGGTTCTGCTCATGATTACACTGTTCTGGGCGCTATGGGACGAGTCTTTCGGGCAACGCCCGTGGAAAGCCTTCCAGCAGCAATGGAAGGACCGTTACACCGCCTTTCTGAAGACCGCCAAATCCACGTCCGCGCAGTCGGAAAAGCAAGTCGAACAGAATCCGGACTATCAGCAGCTGCAGCAGACTTATGAGCAGGCTTACCAACAGGCTAAACCGCGACGCGACGAACTTCAGAAACAGATCACCGACCTGAGCGCAAAGATTCTTGCGGTCCAGAATGTTTTTACCGACAAGCGCGCCTACGCGAATGCGCTTACCTACGAAATTGAGACTGACCCAAGCGCCTCGGGAAAAGACAGCAAGAAAAAAGATCTCGCAGACTACAAGCAGAAAGTATGGACGGTCGAGTATCCCGACGGCCACAAAGAAAAATACAACTACGCTCAACTTGAAGAAAAATACAACGAACTTAAAGATGAACGAACCAGGATAAGCGCCGAGCTGGGCGACGTTCTCAAACCGGTGACCGAAGCCAACACCAAAATGTCCACCTACATCGCGGACCACATGGTGGACCTTACGCCAACCCAGATTGATGGGCTGCGGAAAAAGACGGAAGAGTGGGATCCGAAAATCGTCCAGATCAATGTAGCGGACGCGAATATCGTCGACCGCTGCGAATCCTGCCACATGGGCGTCCGCGAGCCGATCAAGATCACTCCCGCGGTCATGATGGCCAGAGGCGAGAAGAAGCCGGATGAGTACGCGCAGGCTTTCGTCAGCCATACTGAGCCCGAGCTTCTGCAGATCCACGATCCCGACAAGTTTGGCTGTTCTCCGTGCCACCAGGGCAACGGCCGCGCCACCACCAGCGTGGAAAAAGCTCACGGAAACTACGAACATTGGCTATGGCCGCTTTTCGCCAAAGAAAACGTGCAGGCCGGCTGTCAGACATGCCACGCGGCTGACATGGTGTTGGCCAGCGGCGGCACCGAATGGCAAACCATCAACGACGGTAAAGATCTCTTTCGCCAGAGAGGCTGCGTGGGCTGCCATCGCTACGAGGGTTACGACAAAGAGCCGGAGGATCTCAACTCCGTCAGCCAGCAGATTAAGCAACTGGAGCAGCAGAAGACCCAGAACGCCAAGGTTGGCGCCGACCTGATGAAGCAGGCGGATGCGGCTGCCAGCAACGACGAAGCCAACCAGCTCAATGAGCAAGCGGTCGCATTGCGGGTTGTAAACAGCAAACTGGATGGCCGCATTCAGCAGCTTGATTTCCAGTCTCACAGCCTGATGCAGGACATGAAGAAGGTGGGACCCAACCTGAAAGATGTACGCCTCAAACTGAACAAGAACTGGATCCCCGTGTGGCTGAAGAAGCCGACGGACTTTCGTCCCACGACAAAGATGCCGAACTTCCGTCTGAACGATCATCAGATTCAGGCAATTTCCGCGTACCTGTGGCAGTCGGCATTCACCGATTCCCTGCCCAAGCAAAAGCCTGGCAACGCCGAACATGGCAAGGAACTTTTTGAAAGCCGCGGCTGTCTGGCTTGCCACTCGATTGGCGAAGGCGATCAGATTCAGGGGGGCACCTTTGCCGCCAACCTGACTCGCGTCGGAGAAAAGGCCAATTACGACTATCTCGTCCGCTGGATCCACAACGCCCGGGAACGCACCCGCCCGTACTGTCCGTACGAGAAAAAAGATATTGGTCCCGAGGACTACGCAAAAAAAGGCTTGCCCTATCAGTTCGATCTGCAGCACAGTCAGTGTCCGAACGACGGCCACGAACTGCAGGTGCAGAACATGACGGTAATGCCGAGCTTGCGACTATCTCCGGAAGATGCGCAGGACGTCGCCAGCTACCTGCTGACGCAGAAGAAGCAGGAGCCGTCCTCTTATGCCGACGCTTCCTTCATGGATGATTCCAAGCTGAAAGACGAAGGCAAGAAATGGATACGCCATTTCGGCTGCGCCGGTTGTCACGAAATTTCCGGCTTCGAGGACGAAGGCCGCATCGGTACTGAACTGACCTATGAAGGCAGCAAGCCAATCGAGCGATTGGATTTCGCCCTCTTCACCGAAACGGCCCAGCGCGGCGGTAAGAACGCCGAGCCCATCACCAATCCGGAGGACTTGCAGCGTCTTCCCGAGGGTCCGGCGAAATCCGAATGGTATGACCACAAGGGATTCTTCGAACACAAACTGGCGGAGCCCGAAGTCTATGACAAAGGCAAAATCAAGTCAGAGACTGAAGCCCTTCGTATGCCGAACGTGCATCTGAGCGCAGACCAGATCCGAGCGCTGACTACACTCCTGCTCGGCAGCCAGGAGACTTCCCTGCCCGCCAGCTATCAGTACAAACCTGGAGATTCGCGTCGCGACATCCAGGAAGGCTGGTGGATCGTCAAGAAATACAACTGCATGGGATGTCACCAGTTCATCCCCGGCCAGCGAACCACGCTGATGGGAATGAAACGCTATCAGGACATACAGGAACAACTTCCTCCGAAACTGTTGACCGAGGGTGCCCGTGTGGATCCCGAATGGTTGCGGCGTTTTCTTTCGAACCCGTCGCTTTCTACGACCGACACCAATCGAAATGGCGTACGGCCTTACCTGCAGGTGCGCATGCCTACGTTTTCATTCTCCGATAACGAACTGCGCAAATTGGTGCGCTTCTTCCAGGCGCTCTCGCAGCAGCCCATTCCATATATTCCTGAGCAGGTTCCGACGCTCACATCGAAGGAATCGGACATGGCGCGCAGCTTGTTCTCGAGCACAGCGGCGCCCTGCCTGAAGTGTCATGCCACCGGTGATCCGCAGCATGACAAGATCGCTACCGCTCCAAATTTCCTGCTGGCGCGAGAACGTCTGAAGCCGGATTGGGTGGAGCGCTGGATTGTCGATCCCCAGGCAATCAGTCCCGGCACATCTATGCCATCCGGGCTGTTCAAGAAAGAAAACAATCAATGGGTCTTCGCCGGTCCCACCCCGCCTTCGTTCCAGGGATACAACCAGGACCACACCAAACTGCTGGTCAACTATATATTCCAGCTCACGCCCGAAGAACAGCGGCGAGTGGCGGCATCAATGGGACGAAGCAGCGCTTCAATTTCGCCGGCGCGGCCTGGCCGGCACGCGCAGGTCACACCATCCAACTCCGCGGCAGGAAGTGGTGGATCGCGGTAAAATACGGTTTTGAAAAATATCGAATTAGAAAGGATCATCATGAATAGAAAGACTTGGGGCGCAATATGTATGCTTTGCCTTCTGGGCCTCGGGCTTACAGTAGGTTGTAGTACGAAAGAAAACACCAACGAAGAGCAGGGCACCTCACCCACTTCGAAGGTTCCGGCGACACAAACCTCCACCCCGATCGATCCCTCTACCGTTGCAACTGTCAGCGGCACCGTGACCTTCGGCGGAGCTGCGCCGAAACCCACAAAGATCGATATGAGCCAGGATGCCGCCTGTAAGGGGAATAACATGGCCGAAACCGTCGTCGCCAGTGACGGCAAGCTGGCCAACGTCTTTGTCTACGTGAAAGATGGTTTGGGAGATCGTACTTTTGATGTTCCCAAAGACTCGACCACCATCGATCAGAAGAATTGCCAGTACCATCCTCACGTGCTGGGCGTGATGACCGGCCAAAATATCGAAATCCGAAACGATGACGACACCACCCACAACATTCATCCCACGCCAAAAGACAACCGCGAGTGGAACGAATCGCAACCACCTAAGGCAGCCGCGCTCGAAAAGAGCTTCGCCCGCGAAGAGATCATGCTGCCGGTGAAATGTAACCAGCATCCCTGGATGAAAATGTACGTGAACGTGGTCAAGACTCCATTCTTCGCCATTACCGGCGCCGACGGAAAATACGAAATCAAGGGCTTGCCGCCGGGAGATTACACGCTGGCATTTGTTCACGAAAAGTTGGGCGAGCAGGACCAGAAAATCACTCTGGCCGCCAAGGACAGCAAGACCGTCGACCAGGGTTTTAAAGCACAATAAGCGAAATCGCTGGGAGAGCACAGGCTCTCCCGGCAACTATATCTGGGAACACCCTGGGACAGCCGCCCTCGGCTGCCCGCTGCGGAGCACTCAGACAGTCGCGGCATCGACTGTGGGAGCCTGGTCTGGAAGCCGTTTCTACACCTTATAATCGCGCCCTTCACAGCTTCGCTGTGCTCACAGCGTGCGCAACTTTTGTGCTTCTTATCGCGGGCGCCCTGGTTACCAGCAACGACGCCGGACTTTCCGTTCCCGATTGGCCCACTTCCTTTGGATCGCTCTATAAGATTCCCCAGTTAGTGGGTGGAGTGAAATTTGAACATACCCATCGCATGGTTGCGCAGTTTGTCGGGATTTTGACCATCATCATGGCGGTCTGGACCTGGCGAAGCGACCGCCGTCGTTGGATCAGGTATCTGGCGCTCGGGGCTCTCTGTACGGTCATCGCACAGGGCATTCTGGGTGGCCTCACCGTGCTGTTTTATCTGCCGCCGGCGATCTCTTCTGCCCACGCGGCCCTGGCGCAGACTTTTTTCTGCATTGCTGTCGCTATTGCTGTGTTCACCGGACGCCGCTGGCTCGAAAAAATTCCGGCGGCGGAAATTGACTCCCGCCGTCCCAGCCTCACGACTTTGGGCCTGCTATCCATTTGCGTTCTCTATATCCAATTGATCGCGGGCGCCATGTTCCGTCACCATGGGCTGAGCTGGTGGCCGCATGTTCTCAATGCGCCGATCGTGGCTATCGTGCTCACCTGGACCGCGATTCGCGCCCTTTTGCACTATGCTCAGATCGAAGCCATTCGGCGACCAGCCGTGATCATGCTGTCCCTGCTCATTGCGCAGTTATGTCTCGGGTTTGTGGCCTTCATGACTCGAGTTGCATGGGGGCATGACGCGGTTCAACCGGAGTTGCCGATGGTGATCTCAACCGTCGCTCACGTCGCTGTGGGCGCCCTCCTGTTGGCCACGACTGTAGTTTTCTCGATCCAGGTGCGGCGTCATGTTCCCGGTTCCGCTGCCAAACCCCTTCGCACAGAAGATAGAGCAACCGTAGCGGCGCGAGCGCCAGTCTCGTCGTAGAATAGCTTGTGGCTCCCAAGGCTCCCGCATACGCAGTAGCTGGCCCCGAGGTTGAGGTCTCCATCGCTACCTCTCCCGTAATCTCAGTACAGGATCTGGTGCATCGCTACGACGGACGCATTGCTCTGAACGGCGTGTCCTTCGAAGTACATCATGGCGAATTATTCGGACTGCTCGGGCCAAACGGCAGCGGCAAGACAACCTTGTTTCGGATTCTTTCGACACTCATGATCCCTTTTGGCGGCCGCGCGGTGATCATGGGATACGATGCCGCGCGAGAGCCCGATAAACTGCGGCGGCAAATTGGCGTAGTCTTTCAAGCCCAGAGTATCGACGTGAAACTTACCGCCGAAGAAAACCTGTGGCACCAGGGTCATCTCTACGGCCTGAGCGGGTCCGGGCTGAAACTCCGCATCGCAGATATGCTGGCTCGCGTTGGCCTTTCAGACCGCGCCAATGAAAAAGCTGAGACTCTTTCCGGCGGCATGCAACGCCGCCTGGAACTGGCCAAAGGCCTGCTCCATCGTCCTTCGGTCTTGCTGCTGGATGAACCCACTACCGGTCTCGATCCCGGTGCCCGGCGCGATCTGTGGCAATACCTGCAGATCTTGCGGGATGAGAAGAGCGTCACGATCATTGTGACCACCCACTTGATGGAAGAGGCCGAACACTGTGATCGCCTCGCGATTCTGAATGAAGGCAAGCTGGTCGCAATGGGCGCTCCGGCAGACTTAAGACATGAAATAGGAGGCGATGTAATTCTGCTCGATGCACGGGACGCAGAAGGGCTGGCCGAACGCATCCGCGGCCGCTTCAACCTGGATGCCAATGTGCTCGGCGGACAGGTTCGCCTGGAATGCGAACACGGTCATCGTTTCATCACCGATGTGGTCGAAGCATTTCCCGGCGAGATCAACGCCATCTCGGTCAGCAAACCCACTCTGGAAGATGTTTTCATCCGCCGCACCGGCCACAAATTCTGGACCGACAGGGGAAACGGGTCCAAAGCGTGATTCTCTATTCGTTCTTCGCCCCAATTTTCGGGCCATTTGCGTTCACAGCGATGTCAACCTGCTGCGGCGCAGAAAGCGAGCTGACATAGTGGCTACTCCAAGCACAACAACTCTCACGCCACCGGCCTCGCGGGCATCAAATGGCCTGGGATTGGCAGCTTTCACCCTCTGGTGGCGGGAGGTGGTGCGCTTCTATCGGCAACCCGGACGGGTGGTTGGTGTCATCGCCTCGCCCGTGCTCTTTTGGGTGGTCATCGGATCCGGCTTCGGAAGCTCTCTGCGCACTGGCGGCGCCGGAGGGCATGACGCCGCAGGAGACGATG
>CATPBY010000216.1 GCA_955652845.1 uncultured Terriglobales bacterium
GGCCACCAGAAAAAAGCGGGTACACCTACCATGGGTGGACTGCTGATTGCGATCTCGGTAGTGGTGCCGACGCTGTTGTGGGCCGATCTGAGCAACCGGTTCGTGTGGATTGCTATTTTTGCTACTAGCGCGTTCGCGGCGATTGGCTTTGCCGATGACTATACCAAGGTCACCCACCGCCGAAATCTGGGGCTGACAGGCAAGGCCAAGATGGGACTTCAGGTGGCCACCAGTATCCTGATCGCAGTCGCTCTCATCGCCATGCAGACGGCCGGTCTGTATTCCACCAAGCTGCTGGTGCCATTTTTGAAACAATTCCGCCCCGACCTGGTCATCGAAAGTCTGGAACACAATCCCAGCCTCTGGCCGCTGGCGTTTCTGCCATTCATTGCATTTGTAGTATTGGTGATTGTGGGTTCAAGCAATGCGGTAAATCTTACGGATGGTTTGGATGGGCTGGCCATCGGCTGCACAGTCATTGCTGCTGGCGCACTCGCCATACTGACATACGTCAGCGGGCATGCGGCGTTTGCCTCATATCTCGACCTGCAGCGCATGCCTCAGGTAGGGGAGTTGACCATCTTTTGCGGCGCCATGATGGGTTCGGCAATCGGCTTTCTGTGGTACAACGCGCACCCCGCCGAAGTTTTTATGGGGGACGTAGGTTCGCTGGCGCTGGGAGGCGCCATCGGGACGGTCGCGGTAATGATCAAGCAGGAACTACTGCTGCCTTTTATCGGCGGGATATTCGTGGTCGAGGCGATTTCCGTGATCTTGCAGGTGGGCTCCTACAAGTTGCGGAAGAAGCGCATTTTCAAGATGGCGCCGCTGCATCATCATTTCGAATTGCTGGGTTGGTCGGAATCGAAGATTATCGTGCGTTTCTGGATTGCTTCATTAGTGTTTGCATTGTTCGCGCTGACTACGTTGAAATTGAGATAACCTTTCACTGCAGAGATACCGAATCCCAGACAACGGTACTGCCGGCGGAATCGCAGCGTTGCCGTCGCTAGCGCCCGATGAACCAGTACTCTCTGTAGTTTTATGGGCCCCTGGTAACTTGAATTCTGTGGACCTTGCCAACAAACGCGTGCTCGTGGTCGGCTTGGGCAAATCAGGCGTGGCTTCAGCCTTGTTCCTGAAAACCAGGGGCGCATCAGTCACCGTCTCCGACGCGAAGCCTCAGGATCAGTTAGGCGAGGAAATTCCTTTTCTCCTCGATCACGGCGTCACTGTGGAAACCGGCGGACACGGGGACCGCACTTTTCGCGGACAGGACCTGATTGTGGTCAGTCCGGGTGTTCCCTTCAACGCGCCCCCGCTCACGCAAGTCCGCGCGCTGGGCGAGCCGGTGATTGGCGAGATTGAGCTGGCTGCGCAATTCCTGCGAGGGAATATCATCGCCATTACCGGATCGAACGGAAAGACCACGACCACCACATTGGCGGGCGAGATCCTCGCTGCCGGAGGATATTCGAGTCTGGTCGGGGGAAACATAGGCACGCCGGCGATTTCTCTGGTTGACCGGTCTACGCCCGAGACTATGCTGGTGCTCGAAGTCTCCAGCTTTCAGTTGGAAACCATTCAGACATTTCGGCCCAGAATAGCTGTGGTCCTCAACATTACACCGGATCACCTGGATCGCCATGGCACATTTGCCGCTTACAGGGATGCCAAGGCGCGAATCTTCGAAAATCAGCAGACCGGCGATTTCGCGGTGTTGAATGCCGATGATCCCACGTGCGTGGAGCTTGCGGGACGGACCCGTTCTCAGGTCTTCTGGTTCAGCCGCCGCAAAGAAGTAAAGCAGGGGGCGTTCGCGCGCGACGGGCATATTCTGTTCCGCGACACGGAGGGCCAGCGCGAGATCATGCTGGTTTCTGAAATCCCGTTAAAGGGAGGGCACAATGTGGAAAATGTTCTGGCCGCAATTTGCGTTGGAACGCTGATGCGTTGCAAGCCGGAGCAGATTCGGCAGGCAGTCCGTAATTTCAAGGCCGTGGAGCATCGCCTGGAATTTGTTGCGACCATCGACGGAGTGGAGTACTACAACGACTCGAAGGCCACCAATGTGGACGCGACTATCAAAGCGCTGGAGTCCTTCCCGGCGAACATCCACCTTATTCTTGGGGGCAAAGACAAAGACAGCGATTATTCGCAATTGAACGATTTGCTGCGAGCGAGGGTGAAACGCCTTTACACGATCGGAGCGGCGGCGCCGAAGATCGAATCGCAGATCATTTCCCAGAAACATGGCGGACCAGAGATTGTGAACGCAGGCAGTCTGGAGAAAGCCATCAAATGCGCGGCGGAAATTGCCGAACCCGGAGACGTCGTCCTGCTTGCGCCGGCCTGTGCCAGCTTCGATCAATTCCGCAACTATGAGCATCGCGGGAAGGTTTTTAAGGAAGTCGTAAATCAGCTCGCGCGTCCAGCCAACTGACTGCCGGGAATCAAGAGAGTCACCTCCAGAAATACATCCTGACCCAAAAATTTCCGTTTGCGGCGGTTCGTCATGATGAAATGAATTTCCTCCATGGCGAAGCGTGTCAGTGTCGATCGCTGGTTGTTTACCGTCACCACCATTCTGGTATTTGTTGGACTGGTCATGGTATTCAGTGCCTCGGCCGTAATGGCGAAAGAGCGCTACGGTTCCGGGTATTATTTTCTGTTGCGGCAGCTTGGCTGGTCGGCTGGCGGAATTGCGGCAATGGTAGTCGCAATGAGAGTGGATTATCGCCGCTACCGGCATCCCGCCGTGGTGTTCTCCCTGCTTGGTTTCACCACACTCATGCTGATTTCTGTTTTTCTTCTTGACCGGGCCCACCATACCCATCGCTGGATTCACTGGAGCGGATTCTCTTTCCAGCCGTCCGAAATGGCCAAACCGGCGCTTATCCTTTTTCTGGCTTTTTTCCTGGAGAGCCGCACCAGGTCAATGAATGACTGGCGGAATACTCTCATTCCGGCAATCATTCCCACGCTGATTTTCGTAGGACTGATAGTTTTTCAACCTGATCTGGGCACCGCCATTGCCTGCGCGGCCATTACTTTCTGCATGCTTTTTGTTGCGGGATTGGACCTGCGTTATTTCGGATATGCCATGGCGGCGGCAGTGCTTCCGCTCTATTTTCTGATTTTCCATGTCGCTTACCGGCGCGATCGCGTTATGGCATTTCTTAATCCCTATTCCGATCCACAAGGCCGCGGCTTCCACATCATTCAATCGATGATTGCGGTGAGCACGGGCGGTATTACGGGGCTGGGCCTGATGGAAGGAAAGCAGAAGCTGTTCTACTTGCCCGAACCGCACACCGACTTCATATTTGCGGTGACTGCGGAAGAATTGGGCCTGGTGGGATCGCTAATCATCGTACTGTTATTTGCCACTTTCTTGTGGCGCGGTATCCGCACGGCTTTGCGGACACAAGATATGTTTGGCCGTTTTCTCGCAATCGGCATTACCAGTATGGAGGTGGTTCAGGCTTTCATCAATATCAGTGTGGTTCTCGGGCTGATGCCTACCAAGGGCATTCCGCTGCCCTTTGTCTCCTATGGCGGATCGTCTTTGTTCGTCACACTCGCTTGTGTCGGGATACTGCTGAATATCACCAAACAGGCGGAATAGTCTGCTGCGCTTGAGTTACACCGGCCGTCCATCCTGTGGTTTATAGTCACTGCATGCGGGCCATTCTGGCGGGGGGCGGGACTGGCGGACACATAATTCCGGCACTCGCCATCGCTCAGGAGCTGCAGAAACAGTATTCAGCCGAGGTGCTGTTCATCGGCACAGCTCGGGGCCTTGAGAATCGCCTGGTGCCCGCCGCGGGTTTTCCCCTGCGGCTGGTAAAAGTGGGCGCATTAAACCGGGTAGACCTGGCAACTCGGGTGAAAACCCTGTTGGATTTGCCGCTGGCAGTATGGGAATCGCGACGGCTTCTTTCTGAATTCTGCGCCAATGTGGTAATTGGGGTCGGTGGATACGCTTCCGGGCCTGCCATGCTGGCCGCCATCCTGAGTCATATACCCACTCTAGCGTTTGAGCCTAATGTTGTGCCCGGTTTCGCCAACCGCGTCATCGCACCTTTTGTCTCTGCGGCGGCAGTGCATTTCGCCGAAAGCCAGCGCTACTTCCGTCATGCTGCGGTAACCGGGGTGCCCGTAAGGGAGGCATTTTTTCGAATCTCCGACAAGTCCGAAGAAGAAGAATGGAAACCAACCTTGCTGGTATTTGGTGGAAGTCAAGGAGCGCGCGCAATCAATCGGGTGATGATGGAGTCTGTAGAGGACCTTCGCGCCCGTATACCGGCGATCCGGATCATTCATCAAACCGGTGAACATGACTATAATGACGCACTGGCGGCCTACGCAGGCCTCATTGGGGCGGTAGAAGCGCATCGTTTTATTGATGACATGCCAGGATTCTTTGAGCGCGCGGACCTATTGCTCTGCCGATCCGGCGCGAGCACGGTGGCGGAGATTGCAGCGGCAGGCAAGCCCGCGATCTTCGTTCCTTTTTCGCGCGCCGCCGACGACCATCAGAAGCGCAATGCCGAAGCCCTGCAGCGGGCGGGTGCAGCCACCATGCTCGAGGAATCAAAGTTCAGTCGCGCAAGCCTTGTCGAAGCCGTTGCTTCGCTGATAGGTGATCGTCCTCGCCTGAAACGAATGAGCCAGGCCGCGCGCCAGCTTTCGCATCCCAATGCTGCAAGGGACATTGCAGCCATAGCGTCGACATTAACGGGACCAGGCAATTAGCCACTTGCCCGCGGATCCTTCGGTTCGCTCCCGTCTGCGGGAAGAAGTTGATTAAATGTTCGCCAAAATTCAACGCATTCACTTTGTCGGAATCGGCGGCATCGGCATGAGTGGTATCGCCGAGGTTCTGCTGAACCTTGGCTACAAGGTTTCCGGATCCGATGTCAAGACTTCAAATATCACGCAGCGTCTCGCGGACCTCGGCGCGACAATTTTTGAAGGGCATCGATTGGAAAATGTCACTGGCGCGGAAGTAGTAGTCGTCAGCGCCGCAGTTCCTCCTGAGAATGCCGAAGTCGCCGAGGCTCGCAGGCTGCACATCCCCGTCATACAGCGTGCGGAAATGCTGGCTGAGTTAATGCGCTTGAAATACGGCATTGCAGTCGCTGGCATGCACGGTAAGACCACCACCACTTCCATGATCGCGGCGGTGTTGGCGGCTGGGGGACTTGATCCCACGGTCGTTGTCGGCGGGCGAGTGGATTCCATGGGCTCGAATGCGCGCCTGGGCAACTCCCAATATTTGGTAGCTGAGGCCGACGAGAGCGACCGTTCGTTCCTCAAACTGTCTCCCATTCTGGCGGTAATCACCAACATCGACCGCGAGCACATGGACTGCTACCGCAACATGAGAGATGTGAAGCGGGCGTTCCTCGATTTTATGGATCGCGTCCCATTCTATGGGATGCTGGTGGTCTGCAACGATGATCCGCAGCTTCGGCGCTTGCTTCCCCAAATTCGCCGCCGCACCGTAACCTACGGGACGAGGCGGGGATCAGACTTCCACATCAGGCCCGGTGAGCCGGTTCCTCACCCGGCTGACACCAGGCATATCAGCCGGTTCCATGTGCGCTATCAGGGCGAGGATTTCGGGGAATTCCGCCTGCATGTCCCAGGCTTACACAATGTCCTGAATGCTACCGCCGCAGTCGCGGTCGGAGTCGGCCTCGATATTCCGACTGAGCAGATTCGGACCGCCCTGGAGGACTTCCGCGGTGTTGACCGGCGTTTTCAGTTGCGAGGGAAAGCCGGCGGAATCACCGTGGTGGATGACTATGGGCATCATCCTACAGAGATTTGCGCCACGCTTTCGGCTGCGCGGGAATGCGGTTTCCGTAAAATAAACGTAATCTTCCAGCCCCACCGCTACACCAGAACCCGCGACCTCATGGACGAATTTGCCAATGCGTTCCAAGGCGCGGACTCCTTGCTTGTTTTGGATGTTTATGCTGCGGGTGAGGAACGGATCGAGGGCGTAACTGCGCAAGCCCTGGTAGAACGCATCCGCGAACACGGAAAATCAGATGTTCGATACGTCAGCTCGTTCGTCGAAGCCGCTGAAACAGTCGTAACGTCAGCCTGCAACGGAGACATGATCTTGACCTTAGGAGCTGGCAGCGTTTCCCAGCTCTGCCCTATGATTCTGGAAAAGCTCCAGGAAGGAATAGCGGTTAGAGAGACTGCGACCACCTCACTTGCAGCAACTCCAAAGTAATTTTTCCAGCCTGAAATCCTGCGGGTAACGGATTCTCGCATGCCCCGTCTAAATCGGGGTGGGCGGAGATACGATATGGTTTCCGAAAGAGCGTGGTATCTGGTTGCCGTAGTGGTTCTGGCTCTGGGCATGAGTCACGGTTATTCAAATGGTTCTGAGGATTGGGCGAGGCATGTGGTTGGGCGCTCAGTCGCGACAGTGGACTGGCTATCCGGAAAAGCGATGCGGCTCGCAGGCCTTCGCGACGCCGCCTTAGTCCGAACAGAATCAAGGGTGGCGCGGACGGAACAGGCCAGGGCACGGATTGAAACTCATTTGGCCTGTATTCAAAGTTCCCTGGCGCGGCGCCAGGCGGAACAGGTGCGCCGGCAAGTTGAAAAAGCCCGCCAGGTCGCGAATGAGTTGCACGGTGCCACAGCAATGAGCCTGGAGCCGGAGATCCTGATGGAAGCGCCGGATGCTCCCGCAACATCGAGCGAGGACACAATCTAAGCCGAGCTTAAGGCGTAGCATGCCCGCTGAGCCAAGGGCCAGTGCCGGGGCTGTGCAAAACGAACCAAATTTTCTCTATCTCAACCTGCAAAAAGCAGTTATAGTTATTTTCGCTCAGCGATTTCCACGACAACTGACCTGGGTTGATGGCAAGGAAAAGCGGTCCTACCATCTTGCAGGAAGAGTTGTATCCATTGGCCGACGAGCAGTCCCGCGAGGATCTGGACGACGCGCGGCTGCTTGACTTGGACGTGGAACAGGAATCGCCCTTCCTGAGAGCACAAAACCGCGTTTCTGCACGCCGGGCTTCCCTGCCGAGAAAGACTGCAGCTCGCCTGGTTGTTGCCGCGCTGGCTGCGAGCATCATTTTCATTTGCGGGATCGGGGTCGCTGCCCTCTACCACTATGGAGAGAGGTCCTGGCGCTTCCGGATTGAATCAAGCGACGATGTCGAAATCGGCGGGCTGGAAAACGTTACCCGCCCCCAGGTAATGGAAGTCATGGGCGGCGACATTGGTCGCAACATCTTTTTTGTGCCACTGGCGCAACGCAGGAAGCAGTTGGAACAGATCCCGTGGGTGGAATCGGCAAGCGTCATGCGGTTTGCCCCAAATCGCCTGAAGATCGAGATTCATGAGCGCCAGCCAGTCGCATTCGCCCGAGTGGGCTCGAGAATCCTCCTGGTCGATGCCCTGGGCACTCTCATGGAACTGCCGGGCAAGAAGAAGTATTCATTTCCAGTAATCCTCGGAATGAACCCTGGCGAACCGCTATCCACCCGCACGGCGCGCATGAAGCTCTACAACGAACTGGTCACCCAGCTGGATTCCAGCGGAGCACACTACTCTCAAGAACTCAGCGAGGTGGATCTCTCCGATCCCGAAGACGTGAAGGTTATAGCCAGCAATCCCCAGGGGGAGGTGCTGATACATTTGGGCGCGTCTAACTATCTGGAGCGCTACAAAGTTTACGTGAGTCATGCCCGGACGTGGCGGCAGCAATTTGACGAACTGGAGTCGGTGGACCTGCGTTATGACCGCCAGATTATTGTGAATCCGGATCTGCAAGGCAGGGCGAAACCGGCTCCGCTTACAGCATCTGCAGCCAGAAGAGCCATGGCAGCAGGGGTGAAGCCAGCTGCGTTATACAGTCAGGAGACGTTCACGCCTGATACCGATGTTTCCACACCAACGTCAAGCACAGATTTGAAATCTGCGACAACCCGCCCCGCACATCACAAGTATGTGGTTAAGCGGGCGAAGACAAAAACAAGAACAAAAACAAAGAAGGGCGCTGCGACCGTGCAAGCCAATGCGAAACCGGCGCCGAGGACGAACAAACCCAGCCCGGCGATTGCCAAAGGACAGGGGCCCCAATAGGAATGGCGAACCAGTATCAGCATCTCGTGACGGCAATCGACGTGGGAAGCGCCAAGACATGTGTGCTGGTGGCTGAGATCACCGACGCAGGTCTCCGTTATCGCGGACACGGTGTGGTTGAATCCAGAGGATCGCGCAAGGGCATCATTGTTGACCTCGATAAAGCCGTAGGCTCGATCCAGAAAGCCGTGGAACAAGCCGAGGACCTGGTTTGAGTTAATTTTGAAGATTCTATGGTGTGGGTTTCGGTTGCTCTCGTTCGCAGCGTCAAC
>CATPBY010000217.1 GCA_955652845.1 uncultured Terriglobales bacterium
CCTCGGCTCTCCGCCGGGCGCAGGCCCAGGTTGTTCTTGATCGGTTTTATCTCATCTTTGATTGCTCCGTCCCCTTAGGCTCCATCCTGGTTTGCTCCGTCCTGAACGACAACAAAACCGGTCGAGTTTCTCTCGACCGGACTGCCGAGGGCGGCTATGAGCACTTTGTCGCCTGTTAGTTGCACAAATGACCGCCGTGAGGCGACAATCCCTGCAGTGCAAATCTCAAGCCAGCGCAACGGTTCCACCCATCGCGGCGAACATCCCTTTGCGCCGGGCGCGATAGTGATCGTCACCCTGGGCAATCCCCGGGATAAATTCTGGGGTGCCGTGGTGGCCCTCGCCCCCGAGGGCATCAGTCTTTGCGGAATCGAGCTGGCGTCGTTCGAGGATTTCGTTTCCCTGGTGAAAGATGGAGAGCCATTTTCCCCCGATATAGTTTTCTTTCCCATGCATCGCGTGGAGCGCATGGAACTCGACATGCCCGATGCCGGCATACCTTCGCTTTCACAGCGCTTTGCCAGCATCACAGGTCGTGATCCGGCAGCCCTGCTTGCTCAGCAAACTCCGCGCCATCCGACGCCTGAGGACTCCCGTTGAAGTTCTCTCAACTGCTCACCGCGCCCAACCAACTTACCCTGATACGCATGATGTTTGTGCCTTTCATCGTGATCAAACTGGTGGAGGGCCATTATCACTGGGCGCTTATTCTGTTCGTGCTCGCCGGCCTGAGCGACGGTCTTGACGGCCTGCTGGCGCGCACGCTTAAGCAGCAGACGGTGCTTGGACAGTATCTCGATCCTATTGCCGACAAGCTTTTGCTCAGCACTATGTTTATGGTGCTGGCCATTCTGCATAAAATTCCCTGGAAATACACGGTTCTGGTCTTCAGCCGCGACATCTGCATTCTCTGCGCCAGCGCGGTGCTTTACGCGATTGCCGGATTGCGCGATTTCCGGCCCAGCATTTTTGGGAAGGCGAATACGCTGGCCCAGGTGGCCGCGGTTTTTTTCGTGTTGCTGCTGGAAGTGGACCGCGCAAGGTGGGTGTAGATCACCATAAACACATTAAAAAATAAAAAAAAAGGATTCACCATCGTCTCAGCATTGCATTACGTTTTGCTGGTCGGCCAGCGACTGCGTGCCCACGGTAAATTACCGGTAGACGCGGCCACCTCCGCCGGTCACTCCCGTTAGCTGCTTCCGTGTGAGATAATTTTTGGTTAATTGATGTGAGGCGAACACTCATGGCGGAGCGCACTGTCTTCTGCGTCAAACTTCAGAAAGAACTTTCTGGGCTCGACGAACCACCCTTCGACACCGAGCTTGGGAAGAAAATCTACGACAACGTCTCCCAGCAAGCATGGCAGGCCTGGACGGAATTCTGCAAAATGCTGCTGAACGAATACCGCTTAAACCCCGCCCGGCGCGAGGATCAGGAAGTCATCGTCAAACAGATGGAGCAGTACTTTTTTGGCGAAGGCGCTGCTCTGCCGAAAGAATACGTTCCGCCGGTTCAAAAATAGACCCGTCAAATCACCGTTAAAAGTGGAGCACAATTCCTGTCGAAAACCTGAAATCATCCTGGGTTCTGCTGAAGAAACGAGTCTGCAGAGCATCGGCCTGGAATCGCCATCCGACGACATGAAAAAGCCGATAATCAACGCCTCCACCGAAGGCGTCCGAAAAAGAGGTATCTGAAGTGGAGCTGGCGCTGAAGTGTCCAACCCCGATGAGAAGATGCGCAAAGGGAGTAAACTTGCCCACCGAAACTGAAGCCCTTGGACCGAAAAGCACACTGTGGACGCTATCGCCGGAGCCATAATGGCCGCTGAGATCAGCCACAAGACCTATCCACGGCAGGAATTTGCCCTCCAGTGATCCCTCCCATCCATTCAGATTTGCGTGACTCCCATTAAAGTCTGCCCGATTGTAGGAATAACCAAAAAATATATTGCCTTTGGTTGGAATCTGGGCGGATGCCGCGGTTAAAAGCATTAAAAGCGTGAACCCAATCATGCTCAGCCTGCGCACAAAGAATCCTCCTGGTAACGTGAAGTTCGCGAATAATTCCCCAGAACACACTTTAGATGCGAGAATAAAGGAAGTTGGTCGCGGTATTTCTCCCCTTCTGAGACCAAAAGAAATTTTTTCATCAGATTTTCACGGCATTGAAAGAGCCGCGTAACCTTCCACCAGTAAAATGAAAATCTACGAATAAAACAGTCCAGCTCTGCCGTTTGAGTTCAACATGCAATTTTCTACGTCTACTGAGGAGTTGACCGTGAAGTTGAAGCTGAAAATTCGCGAGAATGAAGATGTCACCATAATTCATTGCCAGGGGCGCATTGTTTATCGCGACGAGGCCCTGGCTTTGTCCGAGAAAGTCACCGAACTGGTGCCCCATACCCGTCAGCTCGTGCTGGAACTTAGCGAAGTGGAGATGATCGACAGCGCCGGGCTGGGTGAGCTGGTGGTCGCATTAATGTGGGGCAGAGCGAACAACTGCTCGATTAAGCTGGCTGCGCCCCGTAAAAGTATCCTGGAACTGCTGCGCCTCACCAATCTGGCCTCTGTTTTCGAAATTCATCATACATTGGATGACGCGATGTTCGCATCGCGCGGGCAAATGGTATAACGGCGCCGCGTCAACGCTCCCGTTGAAAGCGATAACGCTCGCCGTGTTTCAAAGCAGCGGCCTGCGCTACTTTGAGAAAAGCACGTCCGGCATGAGAAAGGCTGGCCGACTTGCGATAGATCAGCCGCAACTTACGGTGTAGACGCAATTCGCGCACCGGAATGCGCACCAGTTCACCGCGAGCGAGTTCGTTTTCGACGCTGATCTCCGGCACCATCGCCACCCCGTTGCCCATCGCGACAAAGCGTTTGATGGCCTGCAGTGTGGGCAGCTCGATATCCATGTGAAGCGGTGTCTTGTGCCGTTTGAAGGCCTGAATGACTTTCTCCCGATAGGGTGAAGTAACGATGTGCGCGACAAACGATTCGGCGCCCAGCTGGCGGATACTTATCTGGCGCTCATTGGCCAATGGGTGGCGCGGAGGAACCACGAAGATCAACTCATCCAGATACACAATAATCGAATGTAGCTGGGCGTCGTCCGGATCGTAAGTCAGCACCCCAAGTTCAGAGCTGTGGCGCAGCACGTCGTCCGGAATATGACTTCCCAACGACCGCTGCACGGTGATCTTGATCATGGGGTGCAAGCGCCGGAACTCGGCGAGGACCGGAAGCAGATACAACGCGGTGAACTCGTTGGCCGCGATTGCCAGCTTGCCTTTCTGCAGTTCGCGAAGTTCCACCAGAGCTTCCTTCGCGTCGTTGCGCAGGTTCAGCAGGCGCTCGGCGTACTCGAGCAGAACCCGGCCGGCATCGGTCAACAACCCGCCGCGTGACGAGCGATCAAAAAGCGGCTCTCCAATATCCTCTTCCAGTTTGCGAATGGATTGGCTCACCGCAGACTGCGTGCGGTATAACTTGACCGCTGCCCGTGAGAATCGGCCCTCCCGGGCCACGGTCAGAAAGACCTCCAGCTGCGCCAGATCCATATCTCTTTCTCTTAACTAACTTAAACTTATATTAGTAATAATTATACTGTAAGAGATCCTAATAGTACTGCGAAGATTATAAGCCTTGCTTCATCACGCGTGCCACATTACGATAGAAGTCCTGTTTTAGGGAGGTTTTATGGACCGGGCGCGGATTACGATCTTCGATACCACCCTGCGAGATGGCGAACAGTCACCGGGTTGCAGCATGAACGTGCAGGAAAAAATGCGCCTGGCACACCAACTCGACCGTCTGGGTGTGGACGTAATCGAAGCAGGCTTCCCTATCGCTTCAGAGGGGGATTTTACGGCGGTGCAAGCCATCTCCGCTGCCGTCCGTCGCCCCGTAATCGCTGGTCTGGCGCGGGCCTGCGCCCCTGATATCGATCGCGCATGGCAGGCTTTAAAAGCGGCGGCGCGGCCTCGCATCCACGTATTCCTCGCGACCTCGGATATACATCTGCAGTACAAACTTAAGATCTCGCGGCAGCAGTGCCTGGAGCAGGCTCGCGACGCCGTGCGCCACGCGAAGTCTTTATGTGAAGATATTGAATTTTCTCCCGAGGACGCTACTCGCACCGACCCTGAGTTTCTCTACCAACTCCTGGAAGCAGTGATCGAAGCCGGCGCCACCACTCTGAACATTCCGGACACGGTTGGCTACTGCACGCCCGCGGACTTCGGACAGGTCATCGAGAATATTCATCAGCGGGTCCACGGCATCGAGAAGGCGGCCATCTCCGCACATTGCCACAATGATCTCGGTCTGGCGGTTGCGAACACTCTGGCGGCGATCAAGGCCGGAGCCCGCCAGGTAGAGTGCGCCATTAATGGTATTGGTGAGCGGGCTGGTAATGCGGCGCTGGAAGAGATCGTGGTTACACTACGGGTTCGGCCTGATCAGTATCCTTACGAGACCGGCGTAGTCAGCGAACAGCTCTTCGTCACCAGTCAACTCTTAAGTGAAACCACCGGCGTCAGTGTCCAACCGAACAAAGCCATCATTGGACGCAATGCTTTTGCTCACGCTGCCGGGATCCATCAGGATGGCATGATCAAAAATCCATTGACCTATGAAATCATGACTCCGCAATCGGTAGGCGTGCCCGACTCAACTCTGGTACTCGGCAAGCATTCCGGACGCCATGCCTTGAGTTTGCGCTTTGAGCAGCTCGGCTATCAATTCGACCGGCGAGAGCTGGATGACATCTACCGCCGGTTTGTAGTATTGGCCGACAAAATTAAGAATGTGACCGACCAGCATTTGCGTGAACTGACGCGCGAGCCTCGCGAGGCCGCCCGCCGCATTCCTCCAACTCACGTGGAAACGAATTCGGCAGCAACTGCCGCCGCGGCCACCGGGGGCGGGCACTTTTCCAGACCGTTCGTGGCCGAAAACCCCGGTCCGACGATGTCTCTGACTCCGATGCCGGAACATCACAGCGAGCAGGAAGATTATTTGTGGGGCGTCTGAGTTCTTTGCGGTCTGGCGCGGTTTTCTTTGCGCTGTTTGCGCTGTCGCCCTTCTTTTCCCGTCAGGCTCTCCACAGTAGAATAAACGCGCATGCTTCTGAATATCACCGTCCTGCCGGGCGATGGCGTCGGTCCGGAAGTTACTGACGAAGCGGTCCGCGTCCTGGAGAGTGTTGCCCAACTTTTTGGCCATCAGCTCAGTCTGGCCCGTAAAGACGTCGGCGGCGCAGCCTTGCTGTCCGCCAACGACCCTCTACCAGATGACACCCTCCAAGCTTGCCTGGCATCGGACGCCGTTCTGCTGGGCGCCGTCGGCGGACCGTCATTCGATAAATTTCCGAGTCACCTGCGTCCGGAAAGTGGTTTGTTGAGGCTGCGCCGTGCGCTGGGGGTTTTCGCCAATCTGCGCCCCGCCGTCTGCTTTTCCTCACTCGAAGATTGCTCTCCATTGCGCTCCGAAATCGTGCGCGGCACCAACATGGTCATCGTTCGGGAGCTGTTAGGTGGAATCTACTTCGGCGAGCCCCGGCACACCCAAGGATCAGCGGGGAACCGTTCTGCCACCGACACCATGCGCTACAGTGAACCGGAGATCGAGCGGATCGCGCATGTAGCTTTTGAGTTGGCCCGTTCCCGTCGTCATAAAGTAACTTCGGTCGACAAAGCCAACGTTCTCGATTGTTCCCGGCTTTGGCGTGGTGTGGTGAGCCGGGTCGGGCAGCAGTATGCCGATGTGAAGCTTTCCCACATGTACGTAGACTCCGCCGCTATGGCCCTGGTAACGAATCCGTCGGACTTTGATGTCCTGCTCACCGAAAATATGTTCGGCGACATCTTGTCCGACCAGGCGGGAGGGATCGTAGGCTCCCTGGGAATGCTGGCATCCGCCAGCGTCGGAGGCCGAGTCGGCTTGTACGAACCGGTACATGGCTCAGCGCCAGATATTGCCGGTAAAGGTGTAGCCAATCCTCTCGGGGCCATTCTTTCAGTCGCAATGCTGCTGCGTCATTCATTCCAAGGGAACGAAGAAGCACAGTGCATAGAGACATCCGTGTCGACCGTACTTGCTGCCGGCAACCGCACCCGGGATTTGGCAAAGGCAGGCCAATCTGTCCTTACCACCAGGGAAATGGGCCACAAAATCACAGATGCCGTCAGAAAATACGCCACAGCCACCAGCCGAGTGCCGGTCACTTGATTTTTCCGTATTGGCACGCCTCGACGATTTCCACAGGTTTTCAACAGGCAGATGCGCTGCCGTTTTTGGCCGGGAGAGTAAAATTCCTGCAAGTCTCCTGGTTCACGGGGCGCAGGAATGGTCTCGAAGTGCGCCAATCCGAACTGTGCTGTCCCTTTTCTCTATCTTCATCAAGGCAAGCTCTTTCGCATGGAGACGGACGATCACGGCCTGGTTGGAACCACTCCCCCTGAGGGTGATAGCCGGAAATGGGCCCGTCGCCTGGAATATTTCTGGTTGTGCAAGGATTGCGCCGCTGAACTGACGTTGATCTTCACGCCAGGAGTGGGGATCGCCATCAAACCGCTGGCTGCAGCACAGTCGGCAACCGCTTCATAAGCTGCTGCTCTTTAATGCGGTCTGTACTTGCCGGTCAGATCGTTCCAGCGAATCTGCAGCATCTCTCCAAACATGCGGGCGCCGTCGCGCAGGGGATTGATGCGGGTGCCTTCGCGGTGGGCCCACCCTACCGGAAATTCCGCCACCTTAAAACCAAATTTCCTCGCCAGGAACAGCAGTTCGGGGTCGAATCCCCAGCGCTCAATCTGCTGTAGAGGGAAAATCATGCGCGCGGAGCGCCGGGTGAAAGCTTTAAAGCCGCACTGTGTATCTTTGAACCTCAGACCCAGTGTGATTCGCAACAGGAGATTGAAAATCCTGCCGAACAACTGGCGATAGAGCGGCTGTTTTTGTGTCTGTAATTCGCTCTGCAGCCATCGTGATCCAATCGCAACATCACAACCCGTCTCGATCGCGGCAAACAGTTTGCTTGCTTCCTCAATGGGAGACGAAAGATCGGCATCTGTAAACAGCAAAGTCTCGCCGCTGGCCTGCAGCATGCCATTGCGAACGCTGTATCCTTTTCCGCGGTTGCCGGGATTTTCCAGCAGCTTCAGACAAGCATGTTTCAACGCGCGTTCGCGAACAATCTCAACTGTCTGGTCGTGCGAGCCGTCATTAACCACGATGATTTCCGCGTCCCATCCGTGTTGCGTCACGTATCGCAGAATCTTGTCAAGCGTGGCGCCGATGCGCTGGCCCTCGTTATAGGCGGGAATAATGATGCTGATCAAGATTGGTCGTCAGTAGTCGGTCGATCGTCGCCAGTCGAATTCTGGCAACACAGCGCTGCAAGCATAACAAGCGATTCAAGTATTTGAATCAGAAATAGAGGATGTTAAGAAGATACGGCGGGCAGGGGCTATCGACCAGGGACTAACGACCAGAGACAAACGGCCAGCGTCGCTTATGCCACTTGCTTCTGCTTTTCCAGCATAGCGAAGAAATCCATTACCAGGTCTTCATCCCAGAAGCCTCTGCGCGCTTCCTCGTGCATGGTAAGTGCGGCTTGCTCATGGCTCAGAGCATGTTTATACGGACGCGCCGTGCGCAGCGCATCGTATACATCAACCACCTGGAGCACGCGCGATAATAAAGGAATCTCTGGCTTGCGGAGACCGTCGGGATAGCCGCTGCCATCAGAGTGCTCGTGATGATTGCGGATGATGGGCAGAACCAGCCGCAGCGATTTCAGCGGCCTGCAGATATTCTCTCCGGTGATGGGATGCTGCTTCATCACTGCCCATTCCCCTGGAGTGAGGTTCGTGCCCTTTCGGAGAATTTCGTCCGGTACCGCGATTTTCCCCAGGTCGTGCAGATAACCGCCCCGCCGCAGGGCCACGATCGACTCGGCGTCCAATCCAAGATGCCGGCCGAGATTGCTGGCATTCCGCGCCAGCCGCTCGCAGTGACCCTCGGTGTAAGGATCGCGGCTTTCCACGCTCAGGCCAAGAGTGCAAAGAACTGACTCCGCAGTTTCCAGTTCATCGGTAAATTCCTTAAGCTTGAGCAACGATTTGACCCGGGCGAACAGCTCCTCAGGGAAGATCGGCTTGTTCAGAAAATCGTCTGCGCCCGCTTCAATGCCGCGGAGCTTGTCCTCGCGATCAGTAAGCCCTGTAATCAATACGAACGGGATCAGACGGGTGGAAGGATTGTTCTTAATGTCATGGCACAATTCATATCCCGACTTGCCCGGCATGATCACGTCAGAAAGCACAAGGTCGGGCGGATGCATGCGCATTTCAACTTCAGCCTGGGCAGCGTCCGCAACGCCAACCACGTCATACCCGCGGCTGGTGAGCAGGTCCTGCATCAGCTTCAGGATAGTTTTATTGTCGTCGACTACTAACACCCGGGCGCGATGCCGCTGCGACGAAGCCTGGCCCATGAGCTGATACGAATGAGAGCCAGGCGGGAAAGTTGTTCCGAACTTATAAGGAAAATCCGTCATCTGAACCGGGAGCAGTCTGAACCACTATTGAATCTACAATCTTCGCTTCTTCATATTGTAGCGGATTTCTTCAACCTGTACTGCGGCGTTCCTATTTAGGAACTACTTTACGTGACCATGTGCCGACCGCACTTGCGCGCCATGATGGAGAATGCTTAGCTTGAGTGGATGCGCCATCTTCTCAACATACTGATTGCTGCTGCGCTAACCATCCCGGCCGCGGCAGCCGGAAAGCCGCACGTCATCACCTTTGGCAAATCAACGACCATTAAATGGTTCGTCGGCGCGGATGAGAACACAGCAATGGATCTTAAGATGCGC
>CATPBY010000218.1 GCA_955652845.1 uncultured Terriglobales bacterium
GCCTTTTGGCAGCCCCACGTAACTTTCTGGATGTCTTCTTACAAAGTAGATTCGATTTCGAATCCCCAGGCCTCCAGCAAAGGCTCCGGAATATATTTCGAATTCTTGTTGCGGCGCGCCCATTCCCGCAACCGGGTCGAACGCAAGTACTGATCCGGCGAAAGCTTGTACTCGCGCACGACTTGCTCAAACTCAGTGATGGTGGGGGTGATCGGCCCGATTGGTTCGGGCTTGCCCCAGTTCGGATTTCCCCGTCGCTTAGCCATGAAGATTGCGCCTCACCCTTTTAAGAATGTTTCTTTACTTAGATTCGTCGTATCTCAACATGGATTCATCGGGTAGCCGCTCGTGCGAACGAATACCACAAACTCCATGGCCGATTCACAGATACTCGGAAGCTCATGATTCTAATGGCGTTTTACCTCGTTGTCAATAACAATCTAAGGCCTGCAGCGGTTTCTGCCCTCATCTTAAAGAAAAATAATCAATTGCCCATTCCCTGGCACTTTTCCGGCTGAGATCGCAGTTTGGTTCTCCTCCGGTTACCCCCGTAATAGCAGTGCCTTACGGGCGCATTGACGGACGAGAACGGGCTCCCTAGAGTGCATACAAGGAGGTCTTACCGTGAGGGATATTCATGAAGTACTGCGCAGGAAGCAAGCGGAACAGAGCCAGCTAGCGAAGCAGATCGAAGCGTTACAGACAGCCGCTGAGCAGCTGCGGAACGTGGCTCATCTGCTGAGCGAAGAACACACTGAGGAAGCTGCCAGCCGAGGCTGAGAGACTGCCTCTCAGAGGGCTACGAAGATGCATCATGACCCTGCAATCACTACTTTTCTGTGCCGATGAAAAGATTGTCCGGGTGTTGCGGCGCGTGCTTAGCGACCTCGACATTGGCATTGACCAATCTCCGGATGCCGACTCCGCCATCCGTAAACTGACGCGCCAGCGATATGAAGCAGTAATCGTGGATTGCACCGACGAGCAGGCTGCTTCCCAGGTGCTGAGGAGTGCCCGCACCGCGCCGTGCAATAAGCGCGCCGTGGCAGTCGCCCTGATTGACGGCCAGAACGCGCTGCGTAGCGCATTCGATCTGGGCGCGCACTTTGTCCTGTACAAACCCCTTTCAGCGGAACGGGCCAAGACCAGCTTCCGGGCAGCTCGCGCCCTGATGAAACGGGAACGCCGTCGAAACGTGCGTCTACCGATTGAGATCCCGGTGAATTTGGTGATGAATGATGGCGCCGGACAACAGCGTACCGTCACATCGGATTTGGGAGAGGGCGGAATGGCCGTCCAGTCGTCCCACCATTCCAAAAAACCGGGCGCAATCAAAGTTGAATTCACCTTGCCGGGAACGACGGATGCCATCCATTGCATCGGCGAGGTTGCCTGGGAGAATGCGTCACGGCAAACGGGTATTCGGTTTGTGGATCTTGCTCCCGAAACCCGCGACTTGCTCAAAGCATGGCTCAGCAATCATTCGCGTGAAGCCGAACCCGACGACCCGCCTCTAGTTTGTAAACTCACCGACCTCAGTCTGGGAGGCTGTTATCTGGAAGTGAATGCACCTTTCCCATTGCGCACCAGGATTGTACTTACCATGCGGGTCGGCGATCTTCAGGTTCAAGCGGAAGGGATAGTACGAGTGATGCATCCCGAGGCGGGCATGGGCGTGCAATTCGCGCAAAAAACATCTCAACAACGCGAACACCTGGACAAATTCATTCAGGCGCTGACCGAAAGCCGGGGAGTTCTTCCTGATCTTCTGGTGGAACCGGAGGGACTGGACGTCAGCGATCAGGCGCCGTCCGTTCCCACGGCCGGGGAACTGGGCGATCCATTACTCAGCCTTTTCTGCAACAGCGCCGATCTCACCACGGAAGCCTTCCTCATCGAACTGCGGCGACAGCGCGCTTCGAACCATCAGCCGGCATAAGTTCAGTCATCGGCTTTCGAACGTGTCATTTGTGCGTGGTCTGGTTGACGCATTCCTGTGGTGCCCGGGATCGGAATCGAACCGATACGTCCCTTTCAGGACCCGGGATTTTAAGTCCCGTGCGTCTGCCAGTTTCGCCACCCGGGCAGCAATCCACATTGTACGGAAGTTGCTGCGCCAGGAGGTACCCAGGCGTCTTTAAGAGCAGGCGAGAGCGTCCTCGCTCGTGTTTGGCGATTGCACTTGGGGGACCTCGCGCCTACAACGTGCGAAGGCGCGTTGTTAACTTGCCATCAGTTGGACCTTGCCACGTAGAGCGTTGAGAATGCCTTCCTCCGAGCTCTCTACTGGCGCGGAGTGAATATCGACTACGGACCAGAAAAAGACGCTGCTGCTGCGTTCCGGCGCCAGAGCGAGAACTTTTATTTGCGGATGCCGTCCCAGCAGCGCGTTGCACATCACCGGCCGCTGATCAGTCCGATCCAGCGCGATGATGACGAAATCCGGTTGCGACTACGCCGTTACGTGGGCGATTTCCGAGTCGTCCTTGATCTCCCCGATGATCTCTATGTCGGGCTGGTCTGAAATTGTCGCCAACACCAATTCCCGCATGAGCCGGGGCCGATTGGCGACTAACACTCGAATTTTTTCCACAATTAGTTCATCTGATACCGAGATTTAATTTTGCTGAGCATTCCACTCAGTGGCCCACTTCCTCAAAGGATGCTATTAAAAGTTTAGGCGGCGCCCGGGGTTCTGTCAGTGATGGATGTCACCGTGTGACTGCTGTGGAAAACACCAGAATGCTGGAAGGTAATGCCTGCCAAGGCCGCCGCATAAACCAATACGATAGACTCCAGCATAGTAAGCGGAGACGGAGGCCACCGATGGGCTGGGCAAAGCAACTGGTGAAACCCTATCGCGTATCTGACGGTAAGAACTTACAGCTGAAGGACTTTGATCCTGCCGACACGGGAAAGCTTCGCTCCAAACAGCATGCGACGACATTTCTCGAAAAGGGAATTGCCCGCATGGCTGAATTACAGGACCAGCTCTATGCCCAGGAACAGTGGGCGGTGCTACTCATCTTTCAAGGCATGGATGCCGCAGGCAAAGACGGCGTGATTAAGCATGTAATGTCAGGAATTAATCCCCAGGGATGCCAGGTTTCCTCCTTCAAGAGTCCGTCCAGCGAAGAACTCGATCATGATTATCTGTGGCGCACCCACCGCAACAGCCCGCCGCGCGGGCACATCGGCATCTTTAATCGTTCCTATTACGAGGAGGTGCTGGTGGTCCGGGTGCATCCCGAGATGCTGACGGCCGAGAGGATTCCACCTTCACTGGTCACAAAGAAAATATGGCAGGAGCGTTTTCGGGACATCACAGCCTTCGAACGCTATCTTTCGGGGAACGGGTTTGTCGTCCGCAAGTTTTTCCTGAATATTTCCAGGAAGGAGCAAGAAAAACGTTTCCTCGACCGCTTGCGCCAGCCTGGCAAAAACTGGAAATTCTCTGCTGCGGACGTTCGCGAACGGGGATACTGGGATGATTACATGGCAGCCCACGAAGATATGATTCGCAATACCGCAACCAGGGATTCGCCATGGTATGTCGTTCCCGCCGACAATAAGTGGTTTACGCGCGCGGTAGTGGCGGCGGCCATTGTTGATACGCTCGAGGACCTGGACCCTTCCTATCCCAAGGTAAATGCCGAGAAGCGAAAGGAATTACGCGCTGCCGAGAGCCTGCTCTTAAGAGAAAAGGCAAATAGAATTTCGCGCTCCCCGCGCTCTTTTACGTGAGGTTTTCCGCAGGAGCAATAAATTTTTCGAACACTTCATTCGAAAGCAGGCGCCCACGCGGCGTCAGGCGGACCGTATCCCCGATCTGTTCCATCAACCCGATGGCGATCGACTCCGCGATGACACCTGCAAACAAACCTTTGCCAAATTCCGCCTCGATCTCTCGCAAGTCAATTCCACGTGTAAGCCGGAGACCGAGGAAGAATGTTTCCTCCAGCGCTGCTCGCGCGGAAACCGCTGTCCGCTCGAGGCCTTGGCCAGCGATGTATTTCTCCAGCGAATCGGAAGTTGAGAATCTGATCGAGTCGGCGGAGTCAAGAGATGAATTGGCCTTTATCATGGAGTGCGCATCTACCCCGAAACCCAGATAGGGCAGGCGTGTCCAATATTTCAGGTTGTGCCGCGACTCACAGCCTGCTTTCGCAAAGTTGGAAATTTCATACTGGCGCACGGCCGCCGCTTGCAGCCGCTCGCTGGCCATTTCATAAAAATCTGCGGTGAGCTCATCCTCCGGGGCAAAGTGTGCGTGATATCTCGTGCCGCCTGCGATCAGCTCGCGGCCCAGACGGGAATCCTCATCCACCTCAAGGATGTAAATACTGATGTGAGGCACGCCAGAGGCGATCCCCTGCTGCAGGGAATCCTCCCAGCTCTCAACTGTCTGGTGCGGCAAACCGGCGATCAGATCAATGTTGACGTTTGAAATGCCAGCCTCGCGGAGCCGTTTGACATCATTCATGACGGTACGCCGGTCGTGCAGACGTCCTACCGCGCGGGCCTCTTCGTCCACGAAAGACTGTACGCCCAGGCTGACTCTATTCACCCCAAGAAGCTGAAACTGCTTGAGCATGGCCGGGGTCAGGGTGCCAGGAGCGCATTCCACGGTGATCTCGGCCGCCGCAGTCAAATCAAAATTTTGCGAGATCGTGACAAATATGCGTTCGAATTGGGATATATCCAGTACAGTAGGAGTGCCTCCTCCGAGATATACTGAGTCGACAAGCGGCTCGATTTGTCCGCCCATCTGCTCGACGGTCGAGTTGGCACTTTCGATGTCCAGGCAAAGGCGGTCTACATACCGCTCAAAAACGGCGCGGGGGACGACGTCGGAGGCGAAATTACAGTAAGTACACTTGGTGCGGCAAAACGGCACGGAAACATAAAGTCCCAGGGACATTGAGATCAATTATCCCACTTTACCGAGCACATTCATGAAAGGCCGCCACATCTGATCTGAATATGCTCCCTCGCGTTGTGATTACTGGCATTGGCGTTGTCAGTCCCAACGGCATGGGCAAAGAGTCGTTCTGCCGGGCCATTCTCGAAGGCAAGTCCGGTGTGAAACGGATTTCGCGCTTCGATCCTTCCAGCTTACCTGTACAGATTGCGGGCGAAATCCCGGACTTCGACGAGCTTGCTTGGGTTGATGCCCGCGAACGCAAGCATGTCTCGCGCGTCGTACCCCTGGCGGTAGCCGCGTCAACTGAAGCCATTCACGACGCTAGTCTGGATCCTGCCGCCATGTCGATGGATGAAAAGCGCGAAATCGGAGTGATCCTCGGGACTGGAGGAGGGGCGCAGGAATTTTCCGAAGAGCAGTACAGACTGTGGCACAGCGGCCAGGTCAAACAAGTCAGCCTGTTCTGCATTCCCAGCGGAACCATGGGCACGATTCCCAGCGAAGTAAGCATGCGCTTCGGTTTCCGCGGCTACAGCCATGTAGTGACTGCCGGGTGCACCTCTTCGACCGATGCCATTGGCTACGCTTTTCAACATATACAGGCGGGAGTATTGCCGATGTTTCTGGTGGGCGGCGTGGATTCAGCAATTACGCCGGGGATTATCAAGGGATACACGTTGATGCGCGCCCTGACCCAGTCCTGGAATCACGCGCCAGAACGGGCTTCGCGGCCGTTCTGCGCGGACCGCGACGGTTTCGTGATGGCCGAGGGTTCATGGATGTTCATTCTCGAAGATTACGACCATGCCCGCGCCCGGGGTGCACGCGTATACGCCGAGATTGCCGGATATGCCTCCACCTGCGAAGCCTTTCACCGAGTGCGCATGAGCGACTCTCCGGAAGAGCCGGCGCGCGCGATTACGCTTGCGCTGAACGAGGCCGGCCTGGCGCCTGTGGATATTCAATATGTGAATCTGCACGGAACTTCCACTGAGATGAACGATCGCGTGGAAACCCGCGCGCTCAAGCTGGCCCTGGGTAACCGGGCTGCGAAAATTCCAATGTCAGGATTGAAGTCGCAGATTGGACACGCTCAGGGCGCCTGCGGCTCCGCCAGCCTGGCTGCCACCCTGATCGCGATGGAACACGGCAAAATCCCTCCCACCATCAATCTCGAGATCCCGGATCCTGAGTGCGATCTCGATTATGTCCCCGACGCCGGCCGAGGGGCGCAAATCGAGCATGCCATCTGCAATTGCGTGGGCTTTGGATCGAAGAACTCGGCCCTGGTGTTGCGTCGCGCTTGACGCTGGTTACGTCCCCCGGGCGTCTCTGCTGTAACCTTAGGCGGTGCCTTACGGGTTGGTTCGTTTGCTTTCCGCGGTGCTGATTACAGGCACTCTCCCTGCCTTTTGCCAAAGTTCGCCACCCATTCATTCTGCGACCCCTGTCTATCTGTTACGAATTCAGCGAACCACGCCGGAAGCCGTCAATTGTCTTCTCTTGCGTAACGACGGAGAGTTCCACCTGGAGACCTCTCACCGAGACGAGACAAAGGTTTTTGAAGGTCTGTTGCCGAACGCCAGTCTGCAAAAAGTTCAACGCATGCTGGACAACAGTGACTTGCAGCGTCTTTCCCAGATTCAATCAAATGCCCCGGGGAAAACGGAAGCGTCGGAGATATTACAGGTCAGTATCTTCAGAACTGATCATTGGCAAAACCTGGTCTATGTGACGGATAACGCTGGCCAGAGGCTTCCGCAGTCGTTGGCGCCCCTGGCGGATTGGCTGAATGCGTTGCACAAGGAGCCACACCGCCAACTCAGTGAGGATGAGCACAAGAATAATTGTCAATCACCCGCGAAAATTGAACTCAAAAGACGTCCCTGAGAGACGCCGATAGTGACCGAAGAGGCTGCAGGTAATCAACCCGCGCCGGAAACCTTTTCCATCCCTTGTCCCTGGCTGGCCATCTATCTAAGGTATCTTTATAGTTAGTTAACGATGGCTTCGCATCACGAAGAAGAAGTATTGGGCAAGGCTTACGACAGCCGGCTGATGAAGCGGCTGATCACTTATCTTCGTCCCTACAAATGGCAGACGGGAATTGCCCTGAGCTCGATTCTGCTCAAGGTCGGGGCCGACGTTCTGGGCCCGTATCTTACTCATGTGGTGATCGACCGCTACCTGGCGCCGGTGCCCGGACTGCGCACACCGCTGGATTTTTTCCTGAGCTACAAACCCCTGGTTGGGATTGCAGAAATTGCAGCATTGGGAGTTGGCCTGCTGACTTTCAGCTTCCTGCTGGAGTATCTGCAAACCTACTTCATGCAATGGACCGGCCAGATGGTGATGTTCGATTTACGCAGCCAGATTTTCCGTCATCTGCAGCGCATGCACATTGGTTTTTACGACAAGAATCCGGTTGGCCGCCTGGTGACGCGAGTGACGAGCGATGTAGACGCTTTGAATGAAATGTTCACATCAGGCATGATTTCCATCTTCGAAGACGTCTTCGTACTGGTTGGAATTGTGTGGCTGATGTTGCGCATGAACCGGAACCTGGCTTTGATCACATTCGCTGTGTTGCCGTTTATAGCGATTGCGACAAAGATTTTTCGGGACAAAGTGCGCGACTCCTACCGGCGCATCCGCGTGGCGATCGCTCGCATCAACGGCTATTTGCAGGAACATGTCAGCGGCATGGTCGTCCTGCAGCTTTTCAATCGTGAGGAACGGGCCTTCGATAAATTTTCCGAGGTCAACGCCACTCACATGGAAGCATTCAAAGATGCAATCATGGCCCATGCGGTCTATTACCCGATCGTTGAAATTCTCTCGTCGATAGCGATCGCCTGCGTCATCTGGTTTGGCGGCAACGATGTGATCCGCAACACCACGACCATCGGAGTGCTGGCGGCGTTCATTCAGTACGCGCAGCGTTTTTTCCGGCCAATTCAGGACTTCAGCGAGAAGTACAACATTCTGCAGTCGGCCATGGCATCGAGCGAGCGTGTTTTCAAGCTGCTCGATACTTCGCCTGAGATCACATCACCCGCGGTGACCAAGACCCCTGATGGTGCCGGCCGTATCGAATTCGACCACGTATGGTTCGCTTACCGGACAATGCCGGCCGATCCCGGCAATGGCCACGTAGGAATAGCCGCCCCCGGCCGCCCAGGGCGACTCGAAGAGCCGGCGGCTGCGACCCCGGAGCCGGATTGGGTACTGCGCGATGTCAGCTTCGCTATCGAACCCGGCCAAACCGTCGCCATCGTGGGCCACACTGGCGCCGGCAAGACTACTATCATCTCGCTGCTGATGCGTTTCTACGATGTCCAGAAAGGCGCGGTCAGAATCGACGGCGTAGACGTAAAAGAAATGGATCTCGCCGATCTTCGCCACCGCTTTGGCGTGGTATTGCAGGACCCGTTTCTGTTTACCGGCACGGTCGAAGGCAATATCCGCCTGGGGACATCGTGGATTGAAGACGCAGACATTCAAAAAGCCGCCGCAGACGTGAATCTTGCCGACTTCGTCCAAACCCTGCCGGGAGGGTTCAAAGAAGAGGTTCGCGAGCGCGGATCGACGCTCTCGACCGGCCAGAAGCAGCTTATTTCATTCGCTCGCGCGTTAGCACACGCGCCCAGGATCCTTATCCTTGATGAGGCAACCTCAAGTGTAGACACGGAAACTGAGTTCCGGGTGCGCGACGCGCTCAATCGCATGGTTGAAGGCCGCACCTCCGTCGTCATTGCGCACCGGCTGTCCACTGTGCAGCGGGCGGACAGGATCATTGTCATGCACAAGGGCCAGGTACGCGAAATGGGCACTCACCAGGAACTGCTCGCCCAGCGCGGCATTTACTACAAGCTTTACCAGTTGCAGTACAAAGACCAGGAAGTGGCGGTCGGCAGCCGTCCGCAAGTCACCGCCAGCGCAGACGATTAGCTTTGTGTGGCGAGGGCGCCCGCGCCACGCGGGATTCGCATTTACAATGTCGCGTGCGAATTCTCATCTCGGCCGGGGAAGCCTCGGGGGAAATGTACGGCGCGCAGCTTATCGAGGCTTTGCAGCGGCGGGCCGCGCAATCAGGGACTGTGGAGCTTGGCTCCGCTGGAAAGCCGAAGGCGGCCGTCCCGGCACAAACCCAGCTGGAATTTTTTGGCGTGGGCGGTGACCGCATGCGCGCTGCCGGCTGCGACACGCTGATCGATTCGAAAGAGCTTGCGGTTGTTGGTATCTCGGAAATTCTCAGTCATCTGCCAAAAATCTGGCGTCTCTTTCACCGGCTCATCCGTGAAGTTGACCAGCGTAAGCCCGGCCTCGCCATTGTGATCGATTCTCCGGCGTTTAACTGGCGGGTGGCGCGGCAGATGCAAAAGCGCGGCGTTCCGGTCATCTATTATGTCTGCCCGCAATTCTGGGCATGGCGCCAGGGAAGGGTTCGCCTGCTGCGAAAATATGTCACCAGGGGACTGGTGATATTTCCTTTTGAAGAAAAGTTTTATCGGGATCGCGGTGTGGATGCCACGTTCGTCGGCCATCCCCTGGCTGATTTGCAGCGTCCGGCCGTGGCTCGCCAGCAGTATGCGATTCAGCATAGGGTGGATGCGGCGAAGCCGTGGGTTACGCTGATGCCCGGCAGCCGGCCAAAAGAAGTGAAAATGAATTTGCCCGCGATGCTGAAAGCGGCGGCGAGCCTAGGAGCAGCCTTTGAATTCCTGTTGCCGGTCGCGCCAACGATTGACAGCGAATTTCTCGCAAGGCTGATTGGAAATCAGCCGGCGATCCACCAGGTGCCCGAAGCCTTGCCCGCGCTGGCGCACTCGAGGGCCGGTATTATTGCCAGCGGCACGGCAACGATTGAGGCCGCTATCATGGGCACGCCGTTTGTGATGGTGTACCGGGTTTCCGGGCTGACTTACCTTTTGGGACGCTGGCGGGTTAAAGTTCCGCACTTTGCCATGGTGAATCTGATTGCCGGAGAGCAGATTGTTCCAGAGCTGGTGCAACAGGATTTCACCGCTGAGAATGTCGTGGCGCGGCTCAACGAGATACTTCCGGATGGCCCGGTGCGAAGTAAAATGATTGCGGGATTGGCTGGGGTGAAAGCTCGTCTTCAGGGTTCGGAGCAGGAGATGCGTGCTGCCGATCGCGCCGCTGAGGTCGTCATGGGTCTTTTACCTCCGGAGCGAGATTTTTGCGGCTTGGAGCCGTAGCGCTGTGCTGGGTTGGACAGCCGGGGGGGCGGCTGTCAGCAAGGGAATGGGATGGCGAGCCATGAATCGAAAAGTGCTTTAATGTCCTTCCTCCGTCATCCCGAGCGAAGCCGCTTTTCAGGCGGAGAGAGGGATCTGGCGCGGATCGTCACCGCACCAGGATCTGGTTTTCTTTGCGCGATACGGTGTACCAAGGTACACGCAGGTTTCCTAGCGTAGCTCGGGATGACGTCCCATGAATTGGGTGAATGGGATGGCGCAGGATGGATTGGATGATTAGCGGTGGATTGGATGACTTTCCTACGTGATTCCAATAAAACAGCCTAAACCTTGTCCTGCCAGCATCTTTTGCGTAACAATCTTCATCTTACGAATGGCGTACTTCTCCAGGAGATCGTGTTTGATGTCCTTTCAATTCCGGCGCTTGTGGCGCGCCTTTGCACTTTATCCCGGTTTATTTCTTTTGCTGGTGTCGTTACCCGCGTTGGCGGCGGAAAAGACACACCTTCAGGTGGACGATTACCAGATTGACGCTGAGCTCACACCTCACACTCACAAACTTGTGGCTCGCGCCAGGGTCAAGTTCACCGCCCTGGAAGATGTGAATATCGCCAGCTTCGAGTTGCACAATGCCCTGAGGCTGACCAAGGTAAGCGACGCAGCGGGCAAGCTGCTGGCCGCCGAGCGGATCACACAGGACTCTACCGTGCGGGTGCAATTGCCCGAGGGAATCAC
>CATPBY010000219.1 GCA_955652845.1 uncultured Terriglobales bacterium
CGGATTTCGGGATTACATCTTTTTATAGTAGGCGAGTAAATGTTGTCCCATCTCCACAATTCCGTCATCCCGAAGGCCCGCGTTTTCTCCAGCGGGGCGAGGGATCCCGCGTGCATCTCCTATAAGCCGGATAAGTGCAACGATTCCCGCTAGAGGCGGCCTGCTCTTATTTGTCCTCCTGCCACTCGGGCACTCTGCCCGGAGTCCACGGTGCTCCGGCTGCTTCCATGTCCCTTTCGAGCTTCGCCAAGTCAACCCGAATTAAAGTTTGTAGCTTCGCCAATTGCTGCGCGAATTCATCGGCGGCGATGGTGTAGGCATCCAGATGGGTTTGAGTAGGACGCGTTATGGAAAAGCGCTCTCCCTCCATAATGTTGCTCATGCGGTCATTAATTGATGTGGGAACATTCTCACTGCGCGCCGCGAGCGCCGCATCGCCACGCAGTGCCCGCAGGATTTCATTGTTGCGTTGCTCAATCGCATCTGCCTGAGCTTCCAGCGGCTGGGCTGAAGCGGTATCCTGAAGAGCTTTGCGGATCGCTTTCAGCCGATTCTGCACATCGTTTGCGGAGTTGATGGCGCCAGATACGGCTCGATAAAGACGCGAGACTCTGTGATTGAAATCCTGCTGCGCCGCGCGATCGGCGGGTGCCATGCCTGCCGTCCCGTCGGCGACGAGGGCGAACGACTGTGGTCCTCCAAGTTCTGTGACCACGCCATCAACCCGCTTGAACAAACTAGCAGAGTACTTACCGGGCAGCACCAGCGGCCCTACCGCCGCGGCAGGGAGCCACTGTTCACCCGGATGTTCTTCCTCGGTTTCAGAGGACGTGGGATAGCGCAAGTCCCAGGCTACGCGATGGAATCCCTCGCTCACGGAAGCATCAACCCGGCGAACCGGGGCGCCTGATTCATCGTAGACCATCAAATACACTTCAGGTTTTGGTTCTTCCGCTTCGGAACGCAGGGCGTCGTGGCTGGGATAAGGAAGATTCTGGCCCTTTTTCGCCGCTTCTTTTTCAGCTTCCTGACGCGCTTCTTTCCTGGTCTTGAGTTTTTCCTTCAAGTAATAAGTGAAGTTTGTGCCAAAGGGCGGATTGTCGGCGGTGTAAAAGGCATCTCCCTGAAACGATTTCATAGGCGCGCCCAGGGGATGGCGTTCGATATACAGAAGCGTGTCTTTCACCGGGAACAACACGGCATTTTGCTCGAGAGTCTCGGTCTTAAGCTGCCGCACCGGCGAAATGTCATCCAGCACATAAAAGCCGCGGCCGAAGGTGGCGATCACCAGATCATTCTCGCGCGCCTGCATCACCATATCGCGTACCGCGATTACCGGCAGGCCGCCTTTCAGCTGAATCCATTTCTTCCCCCCGTCAATGGTAAAGAAGGCGCCAAATTCCGTACCCGCAAATAGAAGGTTGGGATTGATTGGATCTTCTGCGAACGCCAGAACTGCTCCGCTCAGGGGAAGGTCGCCGGCAATCGGAGTCCAGCTCTTTCCCGCATCGTTGGACTTCAGGAGATAAGGCTTGAAGTCTTCATTCTTGTGATTGTCGAAGGCTGCATAAACCGTGTTGGCGTCATGATGAGAGCCCGCCAGCCTGCTTACATAGGTCTTATCCGGCACGCCGGGAAACTTTTCGTACCTGGTCCAACTTTCGCCTCCGTCGGCTGTCACCTGGATCAGGCCGTCGTCAGTGCCAACGTAAAGCAGGTTTTCCTTCTTCGGCGACTCCGCCAATGAAACGATGTTTCCATAGAACGAAGTGGACTGGTTTTTGGCCACCGCGTCCGGGCCCCAGACTTTGCCCATGATTGGCAAGGTGTTGCGATCAGTCTGGCGGGTAAGGTCTCCGCTGACCGGTTTCCAGGTATTGCCGCGATCCTCGCTGCGGAAAAGCCTGTTTGCTCCGAAATATAGCCGGGTGTGGGAATGCGGGCTGACGATCAGCGGAGAGTCCCAGTTCCACCGCAACGGCGGCTCTCCCTTGCCCTCGGAGGGTTGAATCACCAGCTCCTCGCCGCTGCGCTTGTCATAGCGAACCAGCGCGCCGTATTGCGCCTCCGAGTACACGGTATTGGGATCTTCTGGATCAACCTGGGAGCGGAAGCCGTCTCCGCCCGTGGTCACAAACCAGTCGGAGTTCATGATGCCGTTGATATTTTTCGTACGTGACGGTCCACACCAGGAAAAGTTGTCCTGGGTTCCGCCGCAAACGTTGTAGAAGGGAAGAGCGTTATCTACGGCAACGTCATAGAACTGCACCGTGGGCAGATTGGACTTGTAGCGCCAGGTGGCGAAGTTGTCGTAGGTTTCAGCGACACCGCCGTCGCTGCCTACCAGGCAATGGCTGGTATTGTCGGGATCGATCCAGACGATATGATTGTCTATGTGGTGATTGACTTCGTTGATTTTGCGGATCGTCTTGCCGCCATCATCTGAAATCCGCAGGAAAACGTTCATTACATAAATGCGATCCACATTTTTGGGATCAGGGACAATTCGACCGTAATACATGGCTCCCTGATCGAAATCATTGCGCCGCTCCCAGGTAGCGCCCTTGTCCGAAGATCGGAAGATGCCGCCCTTGGCGTCGGCAGCCTCAATCGTGGCATAGACAACGTTGGGATCCGCGGGAGATACGGCCAGCCCGATGCGGCCCATGTCTTCGGCTGGCAACCCGGATTTAAGCTTGTTCCAGGTGACGCCCGCGTCGACGGATTTGTAAATCGCGCTCTCCGGGCCGCCGTCGATGAAACTGAAAACATGACGGCGGCGCTGGTAGGATGCGGCGTACAGAATGTCTGGATTCGACGGGTCCATGGCGATGTCGGCCACGCCAGTGTTTTCGCTGATTGTGAGTACTGCCTTCCAGGTTTTTCCGCCATCCGTGGTCTTGTAGAGACCTCGATCGCCGCCCGGTCCCCACAGCGGACCTTCCGCCGCAACATAAACAACTTTGCTGTCGCGCGGATCAATCACCATACGGCCGATGTGCTCCGACTTCTTCAGCCCTAGATTCTTCCAACTCTTGCCGCCATCATCGGAGCGATAAATGCCGTCCCCGTAAGAGACGCTGCGCTGGCTGTTGCTTTCGCCCGTTCCCACCCAGACCACCGAGGAGTCGTTAGGATCAAGCACCACCCAGCCAATCGAATATGAGCCTTCGCCGTCAAAAACGGGAGTCCAGGTAGTGCCGTCGTTGACCGTCTTCCATACCCCGCCAGAAGCCACGCCCACGTAGTATTCCGCGTGATTTTTGGGATTCACCGCAAATGCGATTACACGTCCGGAAGCGACAGCCGGGCCGATCAGACGAAACTGAAGGCCGGCCAATGTGCTCGCCGTCATGCCGCCTTTTTTCTCTTCTCTCTTCTCGTCTGCATTTTCCTCCGGGGGTTTGGCAGGCTCAGTCTTCTTCTCCAGATCTTTGTTCTTTTGAATTTTTTGAGCATCGGCGCTGAACAGCGCGGCAATCAAGAAGAGGGCAAGAAACACGATCCCACGGCGGCTCCAGTTCACAGCAGGCTCCAATCGGTTTGGTTTGAATTCGGCTAGGGCAAACCGATGTTTATACAGGATTTCGCGGACGGAAAGAAGTGGCTGAGATGACAAAGGATTGGGCGTCGCTTCTCATTGCCATGGCGATGCACGCCAGATTCATCCCCGCCGCTGGAACGCCGATGTGGGAATGACAGCCTGGCTATGTTGCGTCATCCCGAGTGCAGCCGTTTTCCAGGCAGAGCGAGGGATCTATCGCGGCCGCCCCGCAATGCCGACCTAACCTGCCTTCTTCCGAAGCCCGCTCACGGTAAAATTTCTGGCTTATGTCAAAGACAACCCACGGCCCCGGCCACGATACCCGCTACGTCCAACTGCAAAAGAACTATTGCTTCGCCTGTGGCAAGGACAATGCTGAAGGCATGCGGCTGAGATTTAAGTATGACGAAGAGCGCGCCAGTTTCGGTTGCCGCTTCCGGCTGAACAAGCGCTATGCCGGGCCCCCGGGACATGCTCATGGCGGCATAATAGCCACCATTCTGGATGAGGCCATGGGCAAGGTAAACAAGCTGCGGCATGTCATCGCCCTGACCTCCAGGATTACAGTCGACTACCTGAAGCCAGTGCCACTGAATAAACCGCTGAGGGTGATTTCGCGCGAGGTAAGTGTCCGCGGACGCAGGCACATCAACATGGCCGAAATTGTAAACGCCAATGGCGAGGTCCTGGCCCGCAGCCGCGGCCTTTTCATTGCCATCGATCCCGGGCGGATGTTCGTTAAGTTCAGCAACAAGTAGATAAACAGTCGCGTAGGGACAGCCGCACTCGGCTGTCGGCCGAGCAAGGCTCGGCTATAACCAGACCAGAGGATCCTCGCAAATGAACCAAAACTCCCGTCACGATGTAAAATAAAGCAAAAGGTCGAGGCGCTATTCAGGCGCCTATCCGCGATCCAGAAAAGAGCAGCCATGTCACAGAACAACGGAAGCCCCACCAGCCTTCGTCTGAAGACCGGCCTCGCCGAAATGCTGAAGGGCGGCGTCATTATGGACGTCACCAACGCCGAACAAGCCACAATTGCTGAAAAGGCTGGCGCGGTGGCTGTGATGGCGCTCGAGCGCGTGCCGGCGCAGATCCGCGCCGAGGGCGGCGTGGCCCGCATGGCTTCGCCCAAAAAGATTCGGGAAATCATGGCGGCGGTTTCCATTCCAGTGATGGCCAAATGCCGCATCGGTCATTTTGCGGAAGCGCAAATCCTGCAGGAACTCGGCGTCGACTATATCGACGAATCCGAAGTGCTCACCCCCGCCGACGAAGCTCACCACGTCGACAAGCATGCTTTCAAAGTTCCGTTTGTCTGCGGGGCGAGGAATCTGGGTGAGGCCCTGCGGCGGATCGCGGAAGGCGCGGCCATGATCCGCACCAAGGGAGAAGCCGGCACCGGGGACGTGGTCCATGCCGTCAAGCACATTCGGCAGATCGTGCAGGAGATGAAAATTCTGACCGTGCTCAGCGAAGAAGAGCTCTACGCCAAAGCCAAAGAGCACCAGGCCCCGTATGAGTTGGTCAGAATCGTAGCAAAAGAAGGAAAACTCCCCGTGCCGAATTTCTCCGCTGGCGGTATCGCCACTCCCGCCGACGCGTCGCTCGTGATGCAGCTGGGCGCCGAAGCTGTGTTCGTGGGCTCGGGCATTTTCATGAAAGACTCGACCACCTTCGCCGA